>DJPG01000129.1 GCA_002439735.1 Firmicutes bacterium UBA6418
ACCTGATCGGTCGTGACCGCATCCACGCCGCAACCGAAGGAATTCAGTTGTACCAGTTCCACGCCGTCATGTTGGCAGACATAATCTGCTGCCCGGTACAGTCTGGAATGATAAGCCCACTGATCCAATACGCGGATTGGTCTTGGAAGCTTTCCCATATGACATACGGAATCTTCCGACAGCACCACCATATCATAAGAAGTGATCATCTTATCGATGCCATGATTGATCTCGGTATCCAGATGGTACGGTCTGCCTGAGAGAACGATCGCTTTTTTGTTATGTGCGCTGGCATAAGCTGCCGCGCGTTCGCCCTCCGCTTCCACATCGCGCTTGAACGCGAGCTGCTCCGCTCTTGCTGCTTCAACGGCTTTTTGCACTTCTTTTTTTGTGATCCCCTTTGCTTTGAGAATCTCATGCATCCGCGGAATCAGTCGGCTGTCGTTATCATATGGTACAAACGGATGGGAAAACTCCACGCCGTTCTCCATAAATACTTCATTCATATTGTTGGCAATGACCTCGGGATACGTCGCCACAATCGGACAATTATAGTGATTTTGCGCGTCCTTGGTCTCCCATTGCTCGTAATTGATGCACGGATAAAAGATCCATTTTTCGCCCATTTCCACCAAGGTCTTGATATGTCCGTGCACCAGTTTGGCCGGATAGCACGCGGTATCGGAAGAAATCGTATCCATGCCCTTTTCGTAAAGTTCCTTGGAGGACATCGGTGAGAGTACCACACGGTACCCCAGTTTCGTAAAGAACGTGAACCAGAACGGATAGTCCTCATACATATTCAGAACCCGCGGCAGCGCCACATGACCACGCACGGCTTCGCGCTCTTCCAAAGGCTGATAGTGGAACAGTCGTTTCAGCTTATAAGCGTATAAATTCGGCAGATCTTTTGCCTGATTCTCTTTCCCAGCGCCTTTCTCACAACGATTGCCGGTCACAAAGCGTTCGCCGTCATTGAAGCGCGTGATCGTCAGCATACACTGGTTTTCGCATCCCCGGCATCTTGCGTTGGAACTCCCGGCATGGAATTCCTGTACTTTTGCGAGCGGCAGGATGCTCGATACATGACCGTATTGCCAGTTGGTTTTGGAATGCAGCGCGCATCCGTAAGCCCCCATCAGACCGGCGATGTCCGGACGCACGACTTCCTTGCCAAGCACCTTTTCAATTGCTCGCAGAACCGACTCGTTGAGGAAGGTTCCGCCCTGCACGACGATCTTTTCTCCGGCTTCGTCCGGATTGCGCAGCTTGATGACCTTATACAGCGCGTTCTTGATAACAGAATAGGAAAGGCCGGCCGCGATGTCGCCAATGCTTGCGCCCTCCTTCTGTGCCTGCTTGACCATCGAATTCATGAATACCGTGCAGCGCGTGCCCAGATCCACCGGGTTCTTAGCCAAAAGTCCGACCTTTGCGAATTCCTCGACCGGCATATTGACCGATTTTGCATAAGTTTCAATAAAAGATCCACAGCCCGAAGAACAGGCTTCATTGAGCATGATATGGTAAATCGCGCCATCCTTGATACGCATACACTTCATGTCCTGTCCGCCGATGTCGAGAATAAAGTCAACGCCCGGCAGGAATTCCTCAGCTGCCTTATAATGTGCCATGGTTTCGATGATGCCGTAATCGGCGTTGAAACCTGCCTTGATCAGCCCCTCACCGTATCCGGTCACAGTGGTATTGGCGATGTAGCATGCTTCCGGCATCTGCTGATACAGTTCTTCCAGCAGCTGTTTGGTCGCTTCCAGAGGATTTCCCTCATTGTTTCGATAGAATGAATAAACCAACTTTTCGTTCTGATCGATCAGCGCGGCTTTGGTTGTCGTTGAACCGGCGTCGATGCCAAGGAAAAGCGGCCCTTTGCAGGCTGACAAATCACGTCTTGCGATTTTTGCTTTCGCGTGACGTTCGCAAAATTCCCGGTATTCCGCCTCATCACAAAACAACGGTTCTACCCGCTTGGTCACACAGTCTGCCAGTGGATCGACCGCATTGACCTTTTTGATCAGGTCGCTGAGGCAGACAGCTTCTTTGTCTGCTGCCATAAAGGCTGCGCCGATCGCGACAAAATATTTGGAATTTTCCGGAAAAATCACGTCGTCAGGCGCCAACTGCAACGTCTCAATGAATCGTTTGCGCAGTTCGGATAAGTACGTCAGCGGTCCGCCTAAAAAAGCTACCTTTCCGGTGATTTTATGTCCGCAGGCAAGTCCGCTGATGGTCTGGTTAACAACCGCCTGAAAAATGGAGGCTGCCAGGTTTTCAATCGGCGCGCCCTCGTTGATCAGCGGCTGAATGTCCGTTTTGGCAAATACACCGCAGCGCGCCGCAATGGGATAAATAACGGAATAATTCTTAGCGGCTTCGTTCAGTCCGTCACCGTCTGTATTTAACAGGATCGCCATCTGGTCGATGAACGCACCGGTTCCGCCTGCGCAGGTGCCATTCATTCTTTGTTCGACCGAAGCGCCAAAATAGGTGATCTTCGCGTCTTCTCCCCCAAGTTCAATCACCACATCCGTCTGCGGAATCAGTTTTTGTACCGCCAGCGAGCAGGTAATGACTTCCTGCTCAAACTTCGCGCCGATCTTATCTGCCAGCGCCAATCCTCCGGATCCGGTGATGACCACTTTCACATTCACATCACCGATCTCTTCCTGCATCTTGGTGAGCAGCTCGCTGACCTTGTCAAAAACACTTGACATATGGCGTTCATATTTTTGATACAGGATCTCATCCCGCTCGTTTAATAATACAAGTTTTACTGTTGTTGAACCAACATCAATTCCAAGTCTCATAATTCCCCTCATTATGTATGTTTTAATCTCTCTTTTGATTCCGGATAAATTCCGCTGTGAAATTCTCCAGTATCAGTTTACCACCAAAACCCGCTAAAAAAACGTTAAGGTTGACAGCAGGCCTCCTTTTCCCTTATACTGACAGGTATGAAATCTACCATTAAAAAAAGAACCTGGAAAGCCATTTATCGGCTTCTCGACCGCGTCAGTCCACTGGACGGAGACTGCGGTAAGCTCTGCGGCGCCATCTGCTGCACCTGTGAGAGCAGCGACAGACAGGAGCAGGAAGAACTCGGCATTTACCTTTATCCCGGTGAGGAAAAAATCCACAGCAGAAAGGATGATTGGCTAATATGGACTGTGGAAGATGCCGATGACTTTGAATTTCCTGACTCCTGGCACGGCAATGTCTATTTTGTGAAATGTAAAACTCCGCCTCTTTGTCCGCGAAAGGAGCGTCCGCTGCAATGCCGGACCTACCCGCTTTCACCATATATCAGCAAGGACGGAGTTCTGGAGCTTGTTTATAATTTTGAAGAGCTGCCTTATGCCTGCCCTCTGATTGAAGAGGAGATTCCTCTCAATGACGCTTTTGTCAAAGCGACCCATACGGTCTGGTCGCATCTTCTGCGCGACCCGCTCATCTTTGATCTGGTTGAAGCGGATAGCCGCGCACTGGACGCAGAAGGCGGGAATCACGCAGCAGCAGGCACCGCACCCGGCACAAACCGATCAATCGTCGAGTTTTGAAATTTCATTCCGGTAAAGTCGTCGCAGCATCAGCGCGCTGTAAACGAGACCTAAAATCTCCGCAAGTGGAAAAGCTGCCCAAGATAAGGTGACGCCACCGATGCGGATAAGGACGAACGCCAGCGGCAGGATGCCGACAAGCTGACGGATCACAGAGCCGATCAGGCTGTAAAGACCGTGCCCCGTTCCCTGAAACAGCGTTCCGGTAATAATGCCGAATGCTGCTGGGATAAAGCAGATGCTGATGATACGCAGCGCCGGAATGCCGATGGCCAGCATAGCGTCGCTGGCAGCGAAAAGGCTCAGCAGTTTGTCCGGCAGGAACTGGAAGATGCAGAAGCCGATGAGCATGATGCCCTCAGCATAGAGGACGGCCAGCCGGATGGTCTTTTTGACGCGCTCCGGCTTCCGGGCGCCGTAGTTGTAGCTGATGATGGGCACNNCATCGAACATCAAAAGCAGCTGTTTTGGAATAGCCTGGAACAAAATCAGTCCCAACGTCATGACAATCAGCGCAATTTTTAAGGCTTCCTTGTATGTCAGCATCAAGCGGTCTTTTTTTGCTGCCCCGTAGTTGTAACCCATGATCGGCATGGCTCCCTGGTTGAGTCCGAATACCGGCATGAAGACAAACGACTGGATCTTGAAGTAGACGCCAAGAACCGCAACCGCCGTTGTGGAATAGACCACCAGGATCATGTTGTAGAAGATGATCATCACCGAGGCGATCGACTGCATGACGATGGACGGCAGACCGACCTTGTAAATATCCGCCACGATATCCCAGTTGAACTTGAAGCCTTTTACCTGAATGCTGACTAAATGTTCACCTTTAAAAATAACTACTGCGCCAACCAGCATGCCGCACATCTGTCCGATCACGGTCGCGATTGCCGCTCCTGCGACTTCCAGCCGGGGCGCGCCGAGCAATCCGAAGATTAGAATCGGATCCAGAATGATATTGACCACCGCGCCGGTCAGGCTACAGATCATCGGAGCGAGCATATTGCCGGTCGACTGTAAGATTTTTTCAAATACGACCTGCATGTTCAAAAAAAACGATCCGATGCAAACGATCTGCATATAAATCACCGCCTGCTCATAAATATAGCTTTCTTTTTCGGCATAACCGGAAACAAAAATGTCGGTAAGACATACACCGATTATCAAAAAAATCAGGTAATTGAAGACTCCGATCCGAAGTCCCGTGCTTGCGGCTTGATCCGCCTCGACCTGTCTGTGCGCACCGAGCCTTCTTGCGATCAGGGAGTTGATCCCGACACCGCTGCCTACCGAAAGCGCGATGATCAGCATCTGGATCGGATTGACGATCGATACCGCCGTCAGAGCGTCCTCGCTGAGCTTCGCTACGAAAATACTGTCTACAATATTGTAGAGTGCGCTGATGGTCATCGACAGAATTGCGGGCCACGCCATGCCTAAAAGTAGCTGCCGGATCGGAAGCACACCCATCTTGTTTTCCTGCGCAATTTCCGGCTGTGCAGCTTTTATCTCTGCAGCTTCCGATCGTACGGTTTCCTGCTGCACAAGCACATCGGTTTGTTTCGTTTCTTTCATACTGTTCCCCCTTGTTATCAATTTGTATAGGATGTACATTTTCTGCTCGCATCAAGGCACACGCGGCAGAGAAATTGTTCGTTTCATAAATGTATATTATATAATATTCTGTTTACAAATTCAAGATTTATGGTATGATATTTGATGTGAAGATTTGGTGAGCATTCTTTGCTTTCCACTGCACGATAAAATTTTCGAGAAAGAGGTCTCTATGACTACCAGATTAGAAGAAATACAAAAAAGACGCATCTTTGGCATCATCTCCCACCCCGATGCCGGTAAAACAACCTTGACCGAGAAGCTCCTGCTGCACGGCGGTGCCATCCGTGAGGCCGGAACGGTCAAAGCACGCAGAAATAGCAAATTCGCCACCTCGGACTGGATGGAGATTGAAAAGCAGAGGGGCATCTCTGTCACCTCCTCCGTCATGCAGTTTGAATATGCCGGCAAGGTGATCTCGATTATGGACACCCCCGGTCATAACGACTTCGGCGAGGATACTTATCGAATTCTGACCTCCGTAGACAGTGCGGTCATGGTCATCGACGGCGCCAAGGGTATCGAAGCGCAGACCAAAAAACTGTTCAAGGTCTGCTCCATGCGTGGAATCCCGATCTTTACCTTTATCAACAAACTCGACCGTGAGACCAAGGAACCGTTCGATCTCATACAGGAATTAGAGGATGTGCTGGGATTGCCGTCCGTACCGGTCTCCTGGCCGATCGGCAACGGTATGAACTTTGAAGGCATCTATGACCTGCTCAAGAACGAGGTTCACCTTTACAAGGCAGGCAAGCAGACCAAAACCCTGCAGCTCGGATCGGACGGCGTGTTCGGACCGGAACTCGAAAACGAGATCGCCGGCTATAACCTTTCCGCGCTGCGCGACGAGATTGAACTGATTCAAGGTGCCGGCAACGAATTTGATCAGAAGCTTGTCTCTAAGGGCAGGCTTTCTCCGGTCTTTTTCGGCTCCGCGCTTGCGGACTTCGGCACGATCCCGTTCCTTGAACACTTTTTAGAGATGTCTCCGCCACCCGGTCCGCGCAAGACCACAACCGGTGAGGTTCTGCCGACCGATGATTTTTTCAGCGGCTTTATCTTTAAGATTCAAGCGAACATGAACCCTGCGCACCGCGATCGTCTGGCATTCTTCCGCATCTGCTCCGGCACCTTTACCCGTGGCATGACTGTGCGTCTCTCCCGAACAGGCAAGGAGATGAAACTGTCACAGTCCACCATGCTGATGGCCAACGAGCGGGAAAACGTAGAAAACGCAATCGCAGGCGATATCATCGGCATCTACGATACCGGCAATTATCAGATTGGCGATACCCTTACCACGACCAAAGAGCCTCTGTTCTTCGAACCGCTGCCGACATTCCCTCCGGAGCTGTTCTCGCTGGTCACGCCAAAGGATACTATGAAGGCCAAGCAGTTCCAAAAAGGTGTCGCGCAGCTTGCGCAGGAAGGTGCAATCCAGGTCTACCGCAATCAGTATAACGAGGTCATTATCGGTGCGGTCGGCCAGCTGCAGTTTGAAGTGTTCGAGTACCGTTTGAAAAACGAGTACAACGCACAGGTGCGCATGGATCGTCTGGACTTCTCGACCGCCAGATGGGTGCAGATCGACGCGGATCCAAGTTCCCGCGACTATGCTGCCGCCATCGAAAAGGTCAAGGACGTACTCGATTCTCGAACCATGCTGGTCTTCGACCGCTTCGAGCGCCCGATCATCCTTTTCGCCAACCAGTTCACCCTGCAGTACTTCTGTGAAAAACACAAAGACATGAAACTGGTGGAAGCACTGGACGTCCAGAATCAGTATTGAGCATAAAAAGATATAAGATAATCGACAAGAGCCTCCCGCAAGCGGGAGGCTCTTGAATTTCTTCGTCTGTGCAGCAAGATTGCTCATGCTACGTTATTCAAATTAAAGATTCGTCAGTAATCCGCCGACCTGCACGAACAGAGGCGCGAATACTACGGAAACAATGGTCATTAACTTGATCAGGATGTTGATGGACGGACCGGAAGTATCCTTGAACGGGTCACCAACCGTATCGCCGACAACCGCTGCTTTGTGAGGTTCGCTGCCCTTACCGCCGAAGTGTCCTTCTTCGATGTACTTCTTCGCGTTGTCCCACGCGCCGCCTGCGTTTGCCATCATGATAGCAAGCAGTACGCCTGCGGATAATGCGCCGCCCAGCATGCCGCCGAGTGCAGCAGGCCCTAAGATCAGGCCGACAGCAAGCGGAGCAAGGATCGCCATGATGCTCGGTACGACCATTTCCTTTAATGCAGCCTTCGTAGAGATATCTACGCAGTTTGCATAGTCAGGCTTTGCGGTACCTTCCATGATACCCTTGTTTTCTCTGAACTGTCTTCTGACTTCTTCGATCATCTGGTTTGCAGCTTTACCGACCGAGTTCATCGTCATAGCGGAGAACAGGAACGGAAGCATTGCGCCGATGAATAAGCCGATGATAACGATCGGGTCAAGTAAGCTGATCACTTCCAGACCGGTAACTGCTGCATAGGATGCAAACAGTGCCAGTGCGGTCAGTGCAGCGGAACCGATCGCGAAGCCTTTACCGATCGCCGCGGTGGTGTTGCCGACTGCGTCGAGCTTGTCGGTGATCTCTCTGACTTCATGCGGTAATTCGGACATTTCCGCGATACCGCCCGCGTTGTCGGATACCGGACCGTAAGCGTCAACCGCTACCGTCATACCGGTGGTGGAAAGCATGCCGACTGCGGAAAGTGCGATGCCGTATAAGCCTGCGAACTGATAAGCCACGAATACGCCTACGCAGATGAGGATGATCGGCCATAAGGTGGACATCATACCAACGCCCAGGCCGCTGATGATCGTGGTTGCTGCACCGGTCTGAGACTGGTCTGCGATGCTCTGTACGTGTTTATAGTCGCCGGAAGTGTAAACTTCGGTGATCTTGCCGATGGCAATGCCGACTACCAGACCTGCGATGATCGCAGCTGCATAGGTGTAGTCGCCGAGCATGGATTTGGAAAGGATGAACGTTGCAACGATCACGATCACGCCGCTCACATAGGTTCCCATGTTCAGAGCTGCTGCAGGGTTGCCGCCGTCTTTACCTCTGACGATCAGGATACCGATCACGGATGCCAGAATACCGATCGCGGAAATGATCAGCGGGAAGATCGCTGCATCAGCTTCGCTGAAGGTTGCGGTTTCTGCTGCGGAGTTTACCGCAACAGCTGCCAGCGTCACTGCGGAAATGATGGAACCTACATAGGATTCAAACAGGTCGGAACCCATACCGGCAACGTCGCCTACGTTGTCGCCTACGTTATCCGCGATAACTGCCGGGTTACGCGGGTCATCTTCCGGAATACCTGCTTCAACTTTACCTACCAGGTCAGCACCAACGTCTGCTGCCTTGGTGTAGATACCGCCTCCGACTCTTCCGAACAGTGCCATGGAAGACGCGCCGAGGCCAAAACCGGTTACACACTGTACCACGGTTGCCAGATCCAGTGCGCAGAGAACGACACCCAGTCCGAACAGACCGAGACCGGATACGCAAAGACCCATGACCGCGCCGGATCGGAACGCGATCTTCAGCGCTTTGTTCATGCCGGATTCTCTTGCCGCGTTTGCAGTTCTGACATTACCCAGAGTCGCGACCTTCATGCCGAAGAAGCCCGCTAAAACGGATAATGCCGCGCCACATAAGTAAAGAACCGCAGTTGTCCAGCTCTGCAGAGCCAGACCGATAATTAAGAACAATACGACAACAACGATAACCATTGTTCTGTATTCTCTCTTCAGGAACGCCATCGCACCTTCTCTGATGTAGCTGGCGATTTCCTTCATCCTGTCTGTACCTTCGTCAGCCTTCTTGATCCATGCCGCCAGACAAAATGCGACAGCCAGACCAATCACGGCAGCGATTACAGGAAAAATCTTGTCCATGATATAATACCTCCTACTCACGTCGAATAAGAGGCACGCTTCGTACCTCTTTTCTTGGTGAAATATAATAAAATAATTTAAAACAGTTTTATCGTTCGCCGCGCTTGTTTATTCCAGCGTAACGATCACAAGAGAAAGCACTATGAATAAAACAGCTCCGATGGCAGTCACTTTTTCTAACAGTGCTTCATAACCTTTGCTCTTTTTCTTGCCGAAGAGCTGTTCCGCTCCGCCTGCGATGGAGCCTGACAAACCGGCACTGTTACCGGACTGAAGCAACACGCTGGCAATCAGAATCAGACTTGCAACTGCGAGCAAAATCATTAAGACAATCTTCATCTCGTACCTCCTTGTAATTTTAACTTATTAATTGTACCACACCTCAACCCGCAAAATCAAGTTAAAAGTTTACAATTTCATTAAATTTTAGCGGTTCCAAGCTGGCTCCGCCCACCAACGCGCCATCGATTTCTTCCATATTCATGATTTCCGACGCGTTTTCCGGTTTCACACTGCCGCCGTACTGGATGATCACGCGGTCGGCGGCTTCATCCCCATACATTTCGGTCAGGGTATCACGGATCAGCGCGCACATCATGTTGGCCTGGATCGGCGTTGCGGTCCTGCCGGTACCAATGGCCCAGATCGGCTCGTAAGCGATCACGACGTGTTCTGCTTTGTCAGCCGGAATATCGTGCAGCGCGTTCTTGACCTGTTCGCTGACCAACTGTCTTTCATAGCCGGCCTCTTTTTGCTGCAAATCTTCGCCGACACAGAGGATCGGCACGATCTCCGTCTCCAGCAAAGCTTTGACCTTACGGTTTA
>DJPG01000150.1:0-23163 GCA_002439735.1 Firmicutes bacterium UBA6418
ACCAATTCGAACTTTGCGGCGCAGTTTGATCTGCCGGGCACGTTCGCGCCGATCTGCTCCTATGAGCTTTTGCAGAAAGCAGTCGGTGCTGCCCAAAATATGGGCGTGGAACCGGTGGTCGGCAATCTGTATTCTTCCGACATGTTCTACGACGATTCGCAGGGACTTTCCAAGTGGCAGAAGATGGGCGTCTTGGCCGTTGAAATGGAAGCTGCGGCACTGTATATGAACGCGGCCAGAGCCGGCAAGAACGCCTTGGCGATCTGCACGATCTCCGACAATCCGTTCACCGGAGAGGCGACAACGGCGGAAGAAAGACAGCTGAATTTCACAAAAATGATGGAAATTGCACTGGAAATCGCGTAGTTTTTGGTCAAAAAAACAAAAAAACACGAACCTTGTCAAAAAAACAAAAAAATAAGCCACTCGAAAAAGTGGCTTTTTGTTGATACCATCAAACAAAAATGGTACAATAATCTAATAGTTACCGCAGGCATTCTGCATGAGGTCAGAGGCCGGAGCGGAAGCAAAATCAGGAGGACAGAAAATGGGGGAGAGGTATCCGAGGCTAGAAGTTAATCTGGCCCACTTAAAACATAATGTGTCGAAGATCGTAGAAAAATGCGATGCAGCGGGCATTCAGGTTGCAGGCGTAATCAAAGGAGCGACCGGTCTTACGGAAGTTGCAAAAGCATTTGACGAGGGCGGCGCTGCATTCCTTGCATCCTCCAGACTGGAACAGCTCGAAGATGCAAGAAATGTCGGCATACAAAAACCGCTGATGCTGATTCGCATTCCAATGCTCAGTGAGGCAGAAGACGTCGTTCGTCTGACGGATATCAGCCTGAACAGTGAACTGACGGTGATCCGCAAGCTGAACGAAGAGGCGGCTCGCCGAAACAAGCTCCATAAGATCATCTTGATGGCCGATATGGGCGACCTTCGGGAAGGCTTTTGGGACAAGGAAGAAATGGCTGACGTTGCGGTCTATATCGAAAACGAACTGCCGAACATTCAATTGATCGGCATCGGCACCAATGTCGGGTGCTACGGCTCGATCGCGCCGACGGTCGAAAAGCTGGAAGAACTTGTGGCAGTTGCCGAACACATTGAGGAACGGCTGGGGCGAAAGCTGGAATATATTTCGGGCGGAGCGACCAGCAGTCTGATGCGTGTTTGGGACGGCAATATGCCGCAGCGAATCAACCTGCTGCGTATCGGTGAGGGCATTCTGCTGGCCAGAGACCTGGACGTGTTCTATGGATATGACATGTCAGAACTGTATCAGGATAATTTCCGGTTGAAAGCGGAGGTCATCGAAGTCAAAACGAAACCGTCACATCCGGTCGGCACGATCGCCATTGATGCGTTTGGACACACACCGACCTATGTGGATCGTGGCATGCGAAAACGTGCGCTATTGGCGATCGGCAAGGTGGACTATGCGGATCCGGCAGAACTTTTGCCGCTGGAAAAAGGCATTGAAATACTCGGAGCTTCCAGCGATCATACAATCGTGGATATTGAGGAGGCCGAAAAGGACTATCAGGTCGGTGATATCATGGAATTCGATATCTGTTACGCGACCCTTGTTTTCCTGACAAATTGCAGGAACGTGCGCATCGCATATGTATAGCCCAATCGGTATTTGAAGCAAAACAGCGTAAAGAAAATGGAGGAAAAATAGATGGCAGATGAAATTCTGTTAACCCAGGAAGGGTATGATAAAATTGTAGCGGAGCATGAAGAATTGGTTTCCGTCAGAAGAAAGGAGATCTCCGAGAAGCTGAAGGAAGCGATCTCTTACGGTGACCTTTCCGAAAACGCGGAATACGACGCGGCCAAAAACGAACAGGCCGAGCTGGAAGAACGAATCTTCAAGCTGGAGGATATGATCAAAAAGGCCAAGATCATCAAGGAAGAGGAGATGACGAACGACTTTGTCGGTGTCGGCTCGCGCGTATCCGTCAAGGATATGGACAATGGCGATGAAATGGATTTCACGATTGTCGGTTCCACCGAAGCGGATCCGTTCGCGGGTAAGATCTCCAATGAATCCCTGGTCGGTCAGCATCTTCTCGGCAAGAAGACCGGCGAGCTTGTGGAAATCATCGTACCGGACGGCACCCTTCACTACAAGATTTTGAACATCAGCAGATAGACAGACAAGAAAGGATCGATAAAAATGAGTACAGAAGAAGTAAGAACTGCGCAGAACCCGGAAGCTGCGGAAACAGAAGCGGTTTCGGAAGAACAATTAAGCGAACAAAGGCAGATCCGAAGAGAAAAGCTCAAGAATTTACAAGAAGCCGGTCGGAACCCGTTCTTGATCGAAAAATGGAATGTGACGGCACACTCTAGGGACATCAAGGAAAATTTCGAGGCAATGGAAGACCAGGAGGTTTCCGTTGCGGGACGTATCATGGCGTTCCGCAACATGGGTAAGGCTTCCTTTATCAATATCCAGGATAAGCAGGGAAGAATTCAGGTATATGTCAAGAGAGACGATATCGGGGCGGAAGAATATCAGTGGTTCAAGAAGTATGACATTGGTGATATCCTGGGCATCGAAGGCAGAGTTTTCAAGACGAAGACCGGCGAAATCTCCATTCATGCCACCAAAGTGGTGCTTCTTTCCAAATCCATTCAAGTGCTTCCGGACAAGTGGGCCGGTCTGAAGGATCAGGATCAGAGATACCGGCAGAGATATGTGGATCTGATCATCAATCCGGAAGTACGAGATGTTTTCTTGAAGAGAGCGATGATCATCAAGGAATTCCGGAGAGTATTGGAAGAAGATTACGGCTATCTGGAAGTCGATACGCCGATCCTGACGACCATTGCGGGCGGCGCGAACGCAAGACCGTTTGAAACGCATCACAACACCCTGGATCTTGACATGAAGCTGAGAATTTCCAACGAACTTTTCCTCAAGAGATGTATTGTAGGCGGTCTGGACAGAGTTTATGAAATGGGCAAGATGTTCCGTAACGAAGGGATGGACAGACGTCACAATCCGGAATTTACGAACATGGAATGCTACGCAGCCTATCAGGATATGGACTTTGTCATGGAAGTCACCGAACAGATGGTATACAAGGCACAGATGGCGGTCAACGGCACGCCGATCCTGAAGTATCAGGGCAAGGAGTTTGATGTGACGCCGCCGTGGAGAAGACTGAATATGGCAGACGCGATCAAAGAGATCACCGGCGTTGATTTTGACACGATCGAAACCGATGAAGAAGCAAGAGCGGCTGCCATCGCGCAGGGTATGGATCCGGAAGAAGTCAAGGATCAGACCAGAGGCAAGATCCTTGCGGAAATGTTCGAGGAATACTGCGAAGACGTTCCGGGCTATCTGGACGGGCCGGTCTTTGTCATCGGTCATCCGGTAGAGGTTTCGCCACTCGCCAAGAGAGACCCGAAGGATCCGCGGATCACGAGAAGATTTGAAGCATATATTAACAGTTGGGAGATCGCGAACGCTTTCTCGGAGCTGAACGACCCGATCGACCAGTACGAAAGATTCGCGGAGCAGCAGAGACAATTAGACTGCGGCATTGATGACGAAGCACATCCGATGGATCTTGATTTTGTCAACGCGCTGGAAGTCGGTCTGCCTCCGACGGGCGGTTTGGGCGTCGGCATTGACAGATGCATCATGCTCATCCTTGACCAGCCATCCATCCGTGATATCATGCTCTTCCCGACCATGAAGCCGGTAGGTTATGACAAGAAGGAAGCTGCAGAACCGAAGAAGACGAGGATCCTTGACCAAACCAAGATCGAGGTAGAGCCTTTATTCGAAGAATATGTGGACTTTGATTCTTTCGCGGCCTGCGATTTCAGAGCGGTCAAGATCAAAGAATGTACCGAAGTTCCAAAGAGCAAGAAGCTTCTGAAGTTCGTCCTTAACGATGGAAGCGGCACAGACCGGATCATCCTTTCAGGTATCCACGGATATTATGAACCGGAAGAACTGGTCGGCAAGACTGCTGTCGCCATCACCAACCTTCCGCCGAGAAAGATGATGGGCGAAGAAAGCAACGGCATGCTCCTGTCCTGCGTCAACAAGTACGACGGAGAAGAAATGCTGAACTTCATCATGCTGGATGATCAGATCCCGGCAGGCGCAAAGGTGTACTAAAATCAGATAATTCGTAAATGAATAGGCAGCCTCGAGAGAGGCTGCCCATATTTTGTCTTTTCGGGCTATAATATTCAATGAAAACTTGAAATAATAATAAACCTATATAATATTGAATAAGGAAGCCTTTATGGGCAGAAATTTTCAGTGAAAACAGAAAGAAAATACCAAGATGTCAGCAAATCGCGGCATCTCTTTTTTTGTGTGACCGCCCAGTGCACGAAAAAGCATCTGCCCGGGCAGATGCAAGAAAGAAATTACAGCATCGGGTTTTCAAGCAGGTCTTCCACATCGCAGCCAAGAACACGAGATAATTTGTAAAGGATATTTGCCTGTGCTTTATCGATGCTGTTGACGCGCTGCTCGTACATTTGAATGTTGCGCAGATTCACGCCTGATTGCACTGCAAGCTCTGACTGAGACAAACCGCGGCTTTCGCGGATGCGTTTCAGTTTGGGATCGCCTTCAGCGGCTTTGCAGCGTTCTTCCATGGCAGCAAGGAAGCTTGTCATGCCCATCTCATGATAGGCGGAATACATTCCGATCACTTCAGTCAAGGATATACGCGCAAAGATATCCTTGAATCTGCGGCCGCAGTACCACTGATACTCAGCCAGTGCCCAACCGGCCCAATACGCAGGAGAATAATCCTCTGTATTGGTGGGCGCCGGCAATTCCTTTTTGCCGTAGGCCTTTGAAATGACCGCACGGCCTAGCTCAACGCCGGACATGCCTGCGATGTAAGCGGGATTGCCGCGTTCGAACTGTTCGGCATAGCCGGTATTGACAAACAGTGCCGCAGCCCAATCCGGATCTAGTTTGCAGTCGTTTATCGCGTAGTCGAAGAAAGAGGACAGACCATCCTTGGCATTATTCAAATAGGATCCGTTGTATGCGGGGGTCATCCTTGCTCAAATTCCTGAGAGGAAGTGTATTGGAAACAAAAGACTCAGCATACTGAAAATAGGAATCGTCTGCCCGGTAACCGATGACAGCATCATATTCGGACAGATCAATCGAATAGTGGTCGATGATGTAGTCTCTTGCATCTACCGCGACCTCGGAGTCAAGTTTGAACGTGCGAAACTGAAGCAGCAGTGCCATCCAGTTCAGGACGGTATGGTTTCCGTCCAACAGGTTGAGCACTTTCAGCCCGTCCGTATCAAAGGCATAGTGGTTGACAAAGCCATCGGCATTATTTTTGCAGGCACACTCCCTCGTCATCTCATCGACACGGGTGCAGTCGAAGCCTCTGCCGTAGTCATTGTGTGGATTGCCGACGTGAATATCCGGAATCTCGATCATGTGATCGGTTCCGTGAAATAATTGCATCAAACTCATAAAGCAATACCTCAGCTATCCTTAAGATGATATGATTGGGTTAGATCATCTTAATGATAGTCGTGTCAACGGAAGATTGTCCTCTTTTTAAACGTTAGCTGAAAAAGAAGACAAAAGAGGTTGGCGCATGCGCCAACCTCTTTTTAAGGGGCGCCCTGGTGGCGCTCCTTTTCATAACCTATTCTTTTACCAGTTCCTTGACAGACGCTGCAAGACCTGCAATGCCCTGAATTTCGGACGGGATGATGATCTTGGTCGCCTGGCCGTCCGCAGCCTTCTCGAAGGCTTCGAGACTCTTGAGCTTGATGACGGCATCATCAAGCTGTGCCTCTTTGATCAGCTTGAGACCGTCGGCGGTCGCCTGATTGATCATCAGGATTGCCTGAGACTGACCCTCTGCTTCCTTAATCGCAGCTTGCTTCTTGGCCTCGGCATCCAGGATGGCCGCTTCTTTTTGACCTTCCGCGATCAGGATCGCGGATTTCTTTTCACCTTCTGCGATGAGGATGGCCTCACGTCTTTCCCGTTCGGCTCGCATCTGCTTTTCCATAGCGGTCTGGATGTCACGCGGCGGCGTAATGTTTTTGACCTCGACACGGTTGATCTTGATGCCCCATGGGTCTGTCGCTTCGTCCAGTACAAGACGGATCTTGGAGTTGATGTGCTCGCGGCTGGTCAGGGATTCGTCGAGTTCCAGTTCGCCGATGATGTTTCGGAGTGTCGTCGCGGTCAGATTTTCGATCGCGTCCATCGGACTTTCAACGCCGTAGGTGTAGAGCTTCGGATCGGTGATCTGGAAGTAGATGACCGTGTCGATCTCCATCGTAACGTTATCCTTGGTGATAACCGGCTGCGGCGGGAAGTCGATGACTTTTTCCTTTAATGAAACCTTCCTGGAGATCTTGTCGATCAGCGGCACTTTGAAATGCAGGCCGACCTGCCAGGTTCCGTGATATGCCCCCAGTCGTTCTACGACATAAGCTCTTGCCTGCGGTACGATCCGAATGTTCGTGACCAGAAGGCCGATCACGATCGCGATCAATGCAAGGATAACAACCAATTTAAAAATTCCCATAATCTGTTTCCTTTCTTTTGTTTATGATAGACAATAACGTTGTCCGATTGAATCAGCGCACAAGTGCTCCGGCTAGTCCTCCCGCGTCGGAACGACGACCAGCTTGACGCCTTCGATTGCATGAATTTTGACTTCTTTTCCTTGTTCGATCAAAGTCTCCGGCGTCTTGCCGACTGCGGACCAAACCTGACCATTGACTTTCACCTGGCCGACGCTGAACGGTCGGATCGGCTTGACGATCATGCCTTTTTCACCGATTAAAGCATCGACATTCGTTTTTTCTGACCCGGTTTTCAGCTTTTCCACGAATATTTTTCGGGTAAAAACAAGCAAACAGATCGATACCGCGAAAAAGACGACGACCTGCAGCACGATCGGCAGATCCAAAAGCGCGATCAGAAGCGCGATCAAGGCGCCGCCGGCAAACCAGATCGTTGTCAGACCGGCTGTGACCGCTTCGATGAGCAGGAAGACCAATGCCAGCGCAAGCCAAAAGACGATCATGCTGACGGATAATCCAAACAAATTCATAAAATCCCCCTTTTCATAAAAAGAAAAAAGTAGTACAATTTATTCAATTATAGCACCCGAATTGCGAAAATTCTACAAATATTAAGTAACGAAAATGTAAAATTTTTTTAAGAAAGAGAGAAAGAAAATGAAATTTAAGATGTATCACACCTGTATCACCGTATTGAATCTGGAAAAGTCCATGCACTTCTATGAAGAAGCGTTAGGTCTCAAAGAGGTCAGACGCATTGAGGCACCGGACGGATCTTCGAAGCTTGTATTTATGGGAACGGAAGGCGGAGACTGCCAGCTTGAGCTGACCTGGTATGCTGACCGGAAAGAGCCGTATGACCTCGGAGATAACGAGATCCATATCGGCTTCCGTACCGATGATTATGAAGCGGCTTTAGCCAAACATAAGGAAATGGGCTGTGTCTGTTTTGAAAACCCGAAGTTTGGCGTATACTTTATCGAAGATCCGGATGGCTACTGGATGGAAGTGGTACCGACACGCTAAACCGCAGAGAACACGAACGAACCGATGGTCGGCAGGACACCGGGAAAGAAACGCTGTATCCTGCCGACTCTGCTGTTTTATTCGGAAGCAGAACGATCGAAGAACGGAGGGATGAAAGTTTCAATCGCGCTGCGCAGTTTCGGATGACGGATCACAAAGTGGATCGTCGGCGCGCTGCCCTTGGAAACCATCGCCCACTGTCCTTCATGTATGTGGATCTGCAGATTGCGGAACGCGTGAGAACTCGACTTTTTCAGCGCGCAGCTCGGATGTGCCGCGGCGAAGGCTTCCGTTTGCTGCAGATGCGCCGCATAGGAAACCGCATCGTAAAAGACATCGCGTTCATAGAAGATACTCGAAAGATCTAGCGCTGGCGGATGCAACGCCAATTCTTCCGGCGGGATATTCGCGATTTCGATCTCCAGCGCCTCTGTTTGCAGGAGCTGCAGAACGCGAGCCTTTTGCGCGGCGTGGTTCGCAAGCAGGAGCTCTTGCTTTCCTGCCGGGATCCGATTCTTTTTCGCAAGGGAGACAAGCAAGGCTTCGTCCATCGTATAGAGTGGAAGTGAAGAAAAAATACTCCTGCGCTTCCCCGGCTTTTCCAGATCGGCCAGCAAGAAGAGCTGCCATTCCTTTTTTTTCTCACTGCGGTAGATCTCCATCAGTGGATATGCGTCTGCCAGCAGTGCCTGCGCGCGTTTTGTGTAATACTTCACTTCCTTTTTCAATTTAGTCAAATAATATTTTCCCTCGCTGTGATGACCGGAAATCGCTTCACCTGCGAGCGCCGCGGAGCCTGAGACCTTGAGCAAATGAAGAAAAACATTGTTTTGTGTGTTTTTTAGATAATACGGCGAGATCTGACCGGTCATGTACATTGGGATCCAGCTTTCCAGACCCAGCATCATATCTTCGAACGAACGATCCAGATTGTGGATCTGATGCAGATGCAGACCTTTTTTGAGAAGCATGGCCATGCCGAACATCCATTTCTTGGGAAACTCCGGATCCTTCGCCATTTCGCCCATCGGCATGTCACTGTACATGATCACGGGCGCGGTGCTTTTGGAAAGAACGGTCGCTTTCAAAAAATCCAGCTCGCTTTCCATCATTTCCGAAAGGCCGGAGTACGTTTTGGAAGCAGGAATCTGAAACGGAACGGTCGGAATTCTGATTTCATCAAAGCGGATTGCCTTGATGTACGCATTGAGGTCGAAGTCATCCAGCTGCCGGAGAAAATCCGCGATGTCATGCCTTGCGGCCGCTTTCACTTCCTCACTGATCAGGACAGGTGTTTGAAGCAGCCAGCCTCGCAGGTGCTCGTAACGAACAGACAAATCGGAAAGAGCCGCAAGGTCTTCAACGCCTAGAAGCTGCGACAAAGTCAGAAGTTCAGCCGGAGTTTTGATCTTGCGGGCGACGAAAGAAGCGACTGCATCGGCGAATTGCCTTGGATCCGCAGGGCGACGTGAACCGCTGCGGATCCGAAAGACGGTAGAAACATCATAGTTTGTATACCTGCAAAGTTTGCTCAAGTTGATATGCAAGGCATGGATCAATGCGTTGAAATTCTGACGCAAGACTTCTCTGTCGGCAATAACAAGATCGTCGCATGCCAAAAAAGCTGCCTCTATCGTCGAAACTGTCATTTCGCTCTGTGCATGCCGCTTCGCTGCTTCGGCAAGCGCCAGACAGAGGTTTTTCCAAGCATCTGAACCGGGCTCGGGGATGCGGCTGCCGCTGCGGTAACGGCTGAGGGTAGCCTGGGAAATGCCGGATAATGCGCAGATCTCCTTTGATGTGCAACCAAGCAGAAGCAGATAATCATTTAATTTTTCGCAAAATTTCATAGGCTTTCATTTCCTCCATGCAGGAACCATTTCTCCTGATATTGTACACCGCGCAGAGGCAGATGAAAAGACTTTGCCGCAAAAAAGATTTCCGAATTGGCATTGGACAATTCGGAAACTCAAGTTCAGTGCTTACAGACATATGATAAAATGGAGAGCGAACGTAATGAAATGCAAGAAACAGGAACATGATGGAGGAAAGAACCGATGAGGGAAAAGCAAAAGAAGATCAGCAAACGTATCGCATTTGCGCTCCTTGCGGCATTGCTGCTTGGCTTGAGCGCCTGCGGGGATAAGACAACCGTCAACGCGGACGGAACGGAGACTACCCAGGCGGAAAAGGGCGTGAAGGTGACAGAAACCGCGGCAAAGGCCGCGCAGACAGAGGAATACAGCTGCGAGGATTTCAGCATGACGATCCCCAAGGGCTGGACGGTCACCAGCGGCGGCGCGAATATGCTGCACAGCATCCGGGTGTATGATCCGAATGAGCCGCTGAATCAGATGTTTGTCCTGCTGAAGGCCGACTGCCTGCTGCATTCGCAGGAGGGGAAAAAGGCGTGGGAATATAACTACCAGATAGGAAGCGCGCAGGCGGCCCTGTTTGCGGCCGCTCCGGTGCTCAAAAATCCGTCCACGGAAGGATTCTTTCAGATCTTCTCCAAGTACGCAAAATTCATCACGAAGATGGAGTCCAGCTATGCCGGCTATACGTTTCCGACTTTTGATGACTTTACGGTGACCGAACGCTTTGACTCGACGAGCAGTCTGAAAAATCAGGCGCTCGGCGATGAACTGCTGCGCGCGGATTTTACCGCGGACGGGAAAGCCGGGGAAGGCATGTTTGCGGCATCGGTCGTCGATTTTGGGAGCTTTTCCATTGCGGCAGGCTTCAACGGCTACATGCTGGAGGAAACAGACGGCGGATATTACAGCGCTTATAATGTCATGGCAGCTACAGCCGCGAAGGATACCTTCATCGAGTGGGAAAGCTTGCTGACGGAATGCATGAAGAGTCTGCAGTATTCGGATAGTTTTGTCAGCGCGACAAACCAAAGCAGCAACGAGCAGGTAGCCTTGGCGCAGCAGATCAGCGCGAATTTTAACGCGACCATGGACGGCATCATGGATTCCTGGGAACGGCGCAGCAAGAGCCAGGATATCATGAGCCAGAAGCAAAGCGACGCGACATTGGGATACGAAAGAGTTTACGATACCGAAACCAACGAGGTTTATCGCGCGACAAACGGATTTACCGATGTTTATGACGGGAAACGTTACCAGCCGGTCACCGATGACCAGATGTACGCGGAGCCGATCAGCGGTTACATCGAACGTGTTGATTGACCTTCTTGTCCGCTTGCCTGTTCGGATAGAAAACGCAAACATCCCGGAAGTTCCAAAAGAAAACGGAATTTCCGGGATGTTTTATGTTTTCTGTTAACGGATTAACGCTCAGCATCCACGTAGGAGCGGTCGAATTCAATCACGGCGTGGAAGTTCGGATTGTAAGCGGAAACTGCGTCTACAAGCGTTTTCCGAATTTCTTCACCGCTCAGTTTACAGTCCGGAGCAAGGGCGACATCGAAGACCACGTTGGTGTGCGTCGGACCGGAGACCAGGCGAAGGTCGTGGAAATTGATGACCCCGTCCAGCCCGGAAATAGCGCTACGGAGAACCTGCTTCAGTGGCTCGCGGTTCGGATCACTGAGATTGACTGGATCCATATGGACGGTGCAGTTGATATGAAGCTCCTTCGCGATTTTATGCTCGAGATTGTCGATGCGGTCATGGCTGACCATGATATCGACAGCTGCGTCGACTTCTGCGTGCAAAGAAACAAAGATCTTGCCGGGTCCGTAATTGTGCACCGCCAGATCATGGATGTCCAGCACCCCTTCCTGCTTCAGAGCAATGTCTTCGATGGCCTTGACCAGTTCGGGATCCGGCGCTTCGCCAAGCAGTGGGCTGACCGTCTCGCGCACCAGACCGATGCCGGACCAGACGATGAACAGCGCAACCAGTACGCCCATGTAACCGTCGATCTGGAGATTGCAGAAGTGTCCGATCAAAAGACTGAGCAAAACCACGACTGTCGAAATGACATCGTTGCGGCTGTCCGTGCCGGTCGCGATCAGTGTCATAGAATGGATTTTTTTCCCGGCAGTCACATTAAAGGCAGCCTGCCAGATTTTTATAGCGATGGCGAGCAGCAGCACGAGAACCGTCGCCAGACGGAACTCGGTCGGCGTTGGATGCAGAATCTTATCCACGGAGCCCTTGCCCAGTTCCAGACCAACCACGATGATGATCACAGAAACAAGCAGACCGGCCAGATATTCGATCCGCGCGTGCCCGTAAGGGTGCTCCTTGTCCTCCGGCAGCGCAGCCAGTTTGAAACCGATCAGCGTGATCAGGGAAGACGAGGCATCTGCCAGATTATTGACCGCGTCGGCCACGATGGCGATGCTGCCGGAAAGCAGTCCGACTGCGATCTTCATTGCGCAGAGCAGCGTATTGGACAGGATCCCCACGATGCCCGCAACCTTACCGTACTGATCTCGCACCTCTGGATTTTGCACATCCTCATAATTGTGGATCAGCTTCCGAAATAAAAAATCATGCATGTTTCATAGCCTCTTCGATGGCTTTGGCGAGTTGATCCGGGCAGGAAGTCTGACGAAATCCGCAGTGAATGCCGGATAGCTTTTCTTTGACTTCACTGCAAGGCATACCCTTGACAAGTGCGCAAAGCCCCTTGTGATTACCGTCACAGCCGCCCTCAAAAGCGACATCCTTTACCACGCCGTCTTCGACATCCAGATAAATCGTGCGGGCGCAGACACCGGTTGGATGATATTCGTATTTCATAAAAAATCTCCTTTCAAAGGTATATTCACTTGTGTTAAAATAATTCTATATGCTGCCCGCGTTTTGCAGAGTCTGGACAGGCATTATGCTTATTCTACCACATTTTGCGTCGAAAAGAGAAGAAAAATGGAAGAAAACAAAATTTTTTTGCGAACGATTGAAGAAAAATACGAGCGATTCTTAGATTATGATATCATTATGAACAGTGACTTTCTGAGTTTAGAGCAGCAGAGCCTGCTGGTCGGTTTTTTGCGTGCGCATACAAAAGAAAGCGTATGCCTGTTCGGTGGTTATCCGGAGGCCGAGCGCAGACAGGTGCTGTTCCTACCGGACTATACCGGTGTTCCGGCAGGTTCGCAGGATGCGGAGATCCTTGCTTTTTTCCGGGAAAATCCGCAAGATTGTCCGTTGGAAGCGCTTGACGTGCGCGTCGCGCCGGCAGCCCGCGGCAAACTCACGCACCGGGATTACCTGGGCGCGCTGATGGGAGAAGGCATCCGCCGGGAAAAGATCGGCGATATCATCGTAACCGAAAGCGGTGCGCAGATCATAGCCACACGGGAAATGTGCGCCTATCTTGCGCAGAATTACCGGCATGTCGGACGATTTGAAGCTGACGTTAAGGTTCTGCCAATTTTTGAGCTTTCCTATCGGGAATCACAAACAAATACCTTGTATTTCACGGTATCTTCACCTAGAATTGATAATATAGTAGCGGCAGTTTACGGTCTGTCCAGACGGCTCGCGACCGAAGCGATCCTTGCGGGACGCGTATTCGTCAATGGCCTGGCGACAACGAAACCGGATATGTCGCTGAAGGGCGGTGAAAAAATCGTTCTGCGCGGAAAAGGCAAAGCAATCTACCACGGCTCAGAAGGTACCTCTAAAAAAGGAAAATTATACATCAGCGTGGATAAATACGTTTAAGTTCGAGACAGGAGGGCATCAGATGGATCAAAAAGAATTGCCGAGAATTGCAGGAAAACTGCGGTCAAAATATTTGGAAATGCCAGAGGAGATCTACAAAGCCAAAGGCATCGTTATCATGGGCAAACGCATTAAGTCCGTTATTTTTACAACCGATATCGCGATCATCCGCAGCTGCAACGCGGACGCGGTTCTGGCAGTCTATCCGTTTACACCGCAGCAGGTGATCTCGCAGTCGATCATCAACGTGGCTCCGATGCCTGTTTTTGTCGGCGTCGGCGGCGGCATCACCAACGGCGTCCGTTCCGCGATCATTGCCAAGGACGCGGAGGGAGACGGCGCTTGGGGCGTGGTCGTCAACGCGCCGGTCACGAATGACAACATCAAGCTGATCAGCGCCGCAGTCGACGTGCCGATCATCGCGACCGTCATCCATGAGAGCGCGGACATTCAGGCTAGACTGGACGCCGGTGTTTCGATCCTCAACGTATCGGCAGCGGCCAGAACGCCGATCGTGGTAAAAAAGATCCGCGAAAAATTCCCGACGGTACCGATCATCGCGACCGGAGGCCCGAACCCGCAAAGCATTCTGGCGACCATCGAAGCCGGCGCGAACTGCATCAGCTATACGCCGCCGTCAACGGCCGAGATCTTCGCGGATATCATGAAGAGCTACCGCGAGCAGGAGGATGTCAGCGAATCGGCAGAGGACCATGTAACGATCCTCGACGCGATCGAACGGCTGTAAAATCCGGCAGCTTTCGCATCGAAGACCGGTCGAAAACAGAAAGAAGAAAAACCCGAACAGAGAAAGCGGGATACCGCAAGAAGCTCCGTTCGGGTTTTGTTTTGCGTTCACATTCGAAAAAAGTCCGGGCGGTTATACGATCTTCGTCGTCCAGTCCTCAACGTTCCAGACATCGGTGACAAAATCTTCGTAAAAGAGCGGATCATGCGATACCAAAAGAATGGTACCCGGGAACTCTGTCAGCGCGCGCTTCAGCTCCTCCTTGGCGTCCACATCCAAGTGGTTGGTCGGTTCGTCGAGGATCAGCCAGTTGTGCTCGCGGTTCATGACGATGGCCAGCCGCACCTTGGCGTTTTCGCCGCCGCTGAGCACGCGCATCTGACTGGTGATGTGCTCGTTGGTCAGACCGCATTTTGCGAGACACAGCCGCACTTCGCGGTTCTCCATGGACGGGAACTGCGCCCAGAAGGTATCGAGCGCCGTTTCCTGTGAGTCGCGGTCCGCTTCCTGCTCGAAATAACCCGGGAAAAGATAATCTCCCAGCTGTACCTCTCCGCCGAGCGGCGGCAGCTTGCCGAGGATGGTCCTCAGGAGCGTGGATTTGCCGAGACCGTTGGTGCCGACGATCGCGACCTTCTGACCGCGTTCCAGGGTAAAGGAGACCGGTCGGGTCAGCGGTTCGTCCGCGCTGTAGCCGATGACCAGATCCTTGGCTTCGACGATGAAACGACTCGGCGTTCTGGCCATCAGGAAGTGGAACTCCGGTTTGATCTTCTCCGTCGGACGCTCGAGAACCTCCATTTTGTCGAGCTGCTTCTGACGGGAGTTCGCCATGCCGCGCGTAGCCACGCGAGCCTTATTTCTGGCAATGAAATCTTCCAGCTTCTCGATCTCGGCCTGCTGCCTTTCATAGGCGGCCTTTTCTTGTGCTTTCTGGATTTCGTACATGCGGCGGAAATTTTCATAATCGCCGGTGTAGCGAGTCAGATTGCCGCCGTCCAGATGATAGATGACGTTGACCACCGAATTGAGGAATTCCATATCGTGCGATACGAGGATAAACGCGTTTTCATAATTCTGCAGATAGCGGGTCAGCCAGACAATGTGCTCGTGATCCAGATAGTTGGTCGGCTCGTCAAGGATCAGGATCGATGGGTTTTCGAGCAGCAGTTTGACCAAAAGGACTTTGGTCCGCTGACCGCCGGAAAGATCCGCAACGTCTTTATCCAGACCGATATCACGCAGACCCAGCCCTCCGGCCACTTCCTCGATCTTGGCGTCCAGCTGATAAAAACCGCTGTATTCCAGGATCTGCTGGATCTCGCCGGCGTCCTCCATCATTTCATCCATCTTGTCCGCGTTTTCCGGAAGCGCCATATCCTCATAAAGCTTGAGCATTTCGCTTTCCAGATCGTGCATATGGTTAAAGGCCGTGTGCAGGACTTCACGGATCGTTGTGCCTTTTTTGAGCACCGAGTGCTGATCCAGATAGCCGACCGTGACATGGCGAGACCAGGTGATTTTGCCTGCATCCGGCAGGATCTTGCCGGTGATGATGTTCAAAAATGTGGATTTTCCTTCGCCGTTCGCGCCGATCAGACCGATGTGTTCGCCTTTGAGCAGGCGAAATGACGCATCTTCTAAAATCTGGCGCGCACCGAAACCGTGGGTGACTTTTTCGACAGTCAGTAAACTCATATAAAAACTCCTATTCTATTATTGTTTCTTTTTTCCGCATACCTACTATATCCTATTTGGCGGGTAATAACAAGATAAAACAGTTGTTTCTTCGCAGAAAAACAAGTATACTAAAGAAAATCCAAGTTGGTACGCGGATCATTTACGGACGGCAGGAGGCAGGATCGTATGCGAAAAAAATTTACTGCGGAAGAAATTCTCGCGGCATTGAACGAATATTATAAAGAATCCATTTTCATCACCGATGGCGAAGGAAATATTATCTTTGTCAATGAGGTGGGGGCGAAGCGGATCGGACCGCCGCGCGAGGAACTGATGCATAAAAATGTCAGACAGCTGGTTAAGGAAGGCGTTTATGACAAGTCGACATCTCTGACTGCCATCCAGACCAAAAAAGACGCCGTATCGGCGCTGACCTATCGCACGAAAAATTCCAGCATTTCGCACAGCATCCCGGTATTGGACGCGCGCGGGAACGTGGAGATGGTCGTAACCACCAATATGAGCATGGAGCACAATAAGGAGTGGGAAGAAATCATCGCCAAGGAGCGAGCGACCATGGCGCGGATGAAGCGGGAACTGGATCACTTGCGGCTCAAAGGTCACAGCCGCATGATCGCCGGCAGTTTGGCCATGCAGAATGTGATGCAGACGATCCACGCCATCGCGCCGACGGACAGCAATGTCGTCATCTTGGGCGAGAGCGGTACCGGTAAGGACGTCATGGCCAGATTTATCCATGAAAATTCTCTGCGAGCAGACAAAGCCTTTATCAGCATCAACTGTGCGGCGATACCGGAGCAATTGCTCGAATCCGAGCTGTTCGGCTATGAAGCCGGAGCGTTTACGGGCGCCTTGAGTAAGGGGAAAATCGGACTCTTTGAGGCGGCATCCGGCGGAACGATCTTTCTGGACGAGATTGGCGATATGCCGTTCGCTCTGCAGTCCAAGCTTTTGCGGGCACTTGAAAACCGGGAGATCCGCAGAGTCGGCGGTGTCAAAAATATCCCGGTGGATGTGCGGATCATCTGCGCGACCAATGTGAACCTGAAGGATATGGTAAAAGAGCGCACGTTTCGCGAGGATCTCTATTATCGCCTCAGTGTTTTCGTGATCCAGCTGCCGCCGCTCCGCGAGCGAAAGGAAGATATTATTCCGCTGGCGGAGAGCTTCCTGCGTGAACTGAACGAAAAATATGACGCGCATAAGACGCTGGCGCCGGTGACCGTGGACACGATGCTGCGTCACAGCTGGCCGGGCAATATCCGTGAACTGCGAAATGTCATGGAACGAATCTTCGTGGTAAGCGTTGATGATCAGTTGATCTTCACGCCGACGCCGACTGCGTCGTATGGCGAAAATGATCTGATGGAAAATGACTTCGCCGCCTATGAAGGGGCTGCGGATCTGAAGAGCTTCAGCACGGCAGCGGAAAAATGGTTTATCGAAAAAACACTGAAAGCGTGCGGCGGCCGGGTAGGGGAAGCCGCCGAACGGCTGGGGATCCACCGCAGTGTGCTTTACCGCAAGCTGCACAAGGAAAAGTAAAACAGCGCTTTTGCACGTTGCAGTAAAATGACAAAGCTAGCATGTTGCAAAAATGAGACGAAACACGTCCTGATTTTGCAACATGTTGTTTTTTTGCAACAAACAAAAAAGAAAGAACAAACAAAGTTGAAAAGCATGAAAATATTGAAAAATGAACGATTCGGAGCTGTGTCAAAAGTTTGGCACAGCTTTTGCTATATGAGAAGGCAGAAAAGATGCATCGTACAAAATAAATGAAATTGAAAGCAGAGAAAGGATGGGGAAAATGGAAAACATCAAAAACGTACTTGTCATGGGCGGAGGTTTAATGGGAAAAAACATTGCTTTCGTAGTCTCCTCCGTAAAAGACTATGAGATTACCATTTATGACATCAATGAGGTCGACGTGCCGGCGGGTATTCGGCAGAGTACCAAGCAGCTGGTCGAAAAAGGCATCGTATCGGAAGAAGAATTGGCAGAAAGGCTTTCGAGAATCCACTTTACAAGAGATCTTGATAGCGAGGGTGTCAAAAACGCGGATCTGGTCATTGAAGCCGTCTTTGAAAACATGGATCTGAAGCGCGAAACCTTCGCAAAGCTGGAAGAACGCTGCAGACCGGATTGCATCTTCTGCACCAATACTTCCGTTATGAGTCCGAGTGAGATCAGCCGCGACCTCAAGCATCGCGAACGGTTCTGCGGCACGCATTTCTGGAATCCGGGTCATCTGATCCCGTTGGTAGAAGTCGTAAAAACGGATGCGACGACCGATGAGACCGCACAGACGGTCATGGACTTTATGACCAAGATCGGCAAGAAGCCTTGCCTTTGCAATAAAGACGTTCCGGGCTTTATCGCCAACCGTCTGCAGCACGCGCTTTGGAGAGAAGCGATCTCCATCGTGGAACACGGCATCGCGGACGCGGAAACCGTGGACATTGCGATCAAGAACTCCTTCGGTCTGCGCCTTCCGCAGCTTTCGGTGATGGAAAATGCCGATATGGTAGGGCTGGATCTTACTTACAACATTCACGAATATGTACTCCCGCATATCGAGGACAGTCACAAGCCGTCACCACTTCTGGTAAAATTGAAGGAAGAAGGCAAACTTGGATTTAAGACAGGAGAAGGATTCCTGCCATGGACGGACGAAAAGATCGCACAGGTTCGAGACGACCTCAACACCTATCTCATCCGCATGCTTTACGGAAAATAAATAAAAGAACACTGATAAAAACGCTGCTTGACAGCGAAAGAGACAAGCATATACATCGAAAATATCAAAAATTAGAAAATCAAAAAAGGAGAAACTGAAATGGCAGACTTAAAGAATAAGAGAATCATCACAGCGGCCGTAACCGGCGCATGGCCGAAAAAAGAAAACAACCCGAATGTTCCGATGACACCGGAGGAAATTTGTGAAGACGTTTATGATTGCTGGAAAGCCGGTGCAGCGATCGCGCACCTTCACATGAGAGACGACAACGGCAACGGCACCATGGATCACAATAAATTCCGCGAAACCGTAACCCTGATCAAGGAAAGACATCCGGATTGTGACATCATTCTGAACCTCACAACTTCCGGCGATATCTACGCGACCGATGAAACCAGAGTCGAGCATGTCAAAGAATTGAAACCGGAAATGGCTTCCTTCGACTGCGGTTCTATGAACTGGTTGAATACTGCGCTTTTCATCAACTCTCCGAAATTCCTCGAAATGTGTGGACAGCTGTTCCAGGAATGCGGAACCAAGCCGGAGATCGAAGCCTTTGACCCGGGCATGATCGCCAATGCGGCATATTACCTCAAAAAAGGTGTGATCAAAGCGCCGCTTCACTTCCAGTTCTGCATGGGCTGCGCGAACGGCATTCCGGGAAGCGTCAAGAACCTGTTGTTCATGAAAGAAACCGCGGATGAACTCATCGGCAAAGGACAGTATACCTGGTCCTGCTTCGGCGTCGGCCACTCCGCCATGGAAGTCATGTACGCGGCAATCGCGCTGGGCGGCAACATCCGTGTCGGCATGGAAGACAATGTCATGTACGCGAAGGGACAGCTTGCGGACAGCAATCGTCAGTTCGTGGAAAGAGCTGCCCGCGTAATCCGGGAATACGGTCTTGAAGTGGCAACGCCGGATGAAGCAAGACAGATCCTTGGACTGAAATAGTGGAAGTTAAGGGATTGCTTGAATTTGAGGAATGCGCTCCGGCTGGGGCGCAAATGGTATAATATAATTGTTATGGATTATCGAAAGGAGCATTTCATGCCAAACGAACATGCAACAACATTGAACAAAGGAACTCCATTATGGAGACTTTCTAAGAAGTTTCAGTACGCAGCAGACAGAATCATTCCGGATTCACTGGTATTCTGCCTGATTCTGACATTCTTGGTATTTGTCCTGTCTTTGATTTTTACAGATTCGGGTGTTCTGGATCTATGTACTTACTGGTTTGAAGGACTGTGGACGCAGAATAGCTTCGCGTTCCAGATGGGCATTATGGTTGTAACCTGTGCGACCTGTGCGCAGGCACCACAAGTGAAACGTGTCATGAACAAATTGGCAGCGAAGGCACATACACCGACCGTCGCCATGATCATGCTGGTTGTCTTCGGTATGGTAACGTCCTTTATCAACTGGGCGTTCTGTACGGTAGTCGGCGCTTTATTCGCCATGTACCTTGCAAAGAATGTAAAGGGAATGCATTTTCCGCTGATGTTAGCGGTCATCTACACCTGTATGGTATTCGGACAGTGCCTTGGGCCAACAGCTTCCGTTTACGCACTGCTGGCGACCGAAGGGCACTTCATGGAAGAGCAGTTGGGTGTTCTGACGCAGGATATCACGGTTTACAATCCGCATAATATCATCATCTGGTGTACCTTTGCCTTGATTCTCCTGATCATCGCGATCACCACCAAACCGCCGAAACAAGAGATCGTAGAACTGAAGACACAGCTCGACGATGAAGATGTAAACTATGATGTGGAGACCAGAGAGACACCGGCCGACAAGATGAACGGCAGCCGGATCATCATGTACACTATCGGTGTGGCAGGCATCGCGGTTATCGTAAGAGAATTCGTGACCAAAGGATTCATGGGCGCATTATCGATGAACCTGATTATCTTCCTGTTCATCATCGCGAACTGCTTTCTGTATAAAACGCCAAGAGCTTTCATCGAATCGTACAAGTCCAACATGAGCATGGCTTGCGAATTTATCGTACAGTTCCCGTTCTACGGCGGCATCATGGGGATCATGCAGTCTTCCGGTCTGGCACAGGTTATCATTACCGCGATCGTAGGCATCGCAACGGCAAAGACACTTCCGATATTCTCTTACCTGTCTGCATGTATCGTAAACCTGTTCATTCCGTCTCAGGGCGGTCAGTGGATCGTACAGGGTCCGCTGCTGATCGATGCGGCAAACCAGCTCGGTGCGAACAAGATCGACGTGATCAACGCATTCGTATACGGCGATGAATGCACGAACCTGTTACAGCCACTGTACCTGATCCCGATGCTGGCAGTTGTTAAGATGAAACTGAAAGACGCTTGGGGCATGTGCGCATTCGTATGCCTGTTCTGGGTCATTGTCGTAACACTCGGCTACTTGATCGTACCGACACTTGTTCCTTGGAACCCGGGTATCTAAGATGAGCTGGGGAGTAGGATTGATGTATTACCATTGTCCGCAGTGCGGCAGGAAGTTCAAATACGCGCTGGATCTGATGGTCGAGTTCGGTGATGACTTCGGCAAATGCCCAATCTGCGGGTGCATGGGTATATACGAATATGACGGACCTCGCAGAAAAGACGATAACGACTACTTTGAAGTCGAGTAGCGATTTACCTTACAAAGGCACAAGTTTCCGGCACCGCGTCACTTGTGCCTTTGGTTTACCTTAAGCTGGGAGGAATAATATGAAAGGTTTAAAAGGAAAGAATGCGGTCGTTACCGGCGCAGCGAAAGGGATCGGTCTGGGGATCGCGGAAAGATTTGCGCAGGAGGGCGTCAATGCGTTTATGGCGGACATCCTTGAGGATGAAACAAAAAAACAGGCGGAGAGGATTGCAAAGACTTATGGCGTAAAAACCGAAAGCTATCCGGTCGATCTTACCGATAACGAACAGATTGAAGCGATGATGGCGCATGCGGATGAAAGTTTCGGCAGCATTGATATTCTGGTCTGCAATGCAGGGATTACCATTCACAATTGGGCGACAGACTATCCGGTCGAAGATATCGACAAGGTTTTCGGTCTGGATTTAAGAGGATATTATCTCTGCGCGCGTACGGCGGCAAGATATATGAAGAAGCAGGGAAAGGGTAATATCGTGATGATCTCCTCTGCAAATTCCGTCATTTATCACTCGAAACGCTCACTTTACAACGTTTCCAAAGCAGCGACCGCGGGCATGGCAGGCACCCTCGGTGTTGAACTGGCACGGTTCGGCATTCGTGTCAATGCGCTTGGACCGGGCTATGTGGCAACCGATCTGGTCAAGAATGGCGTTGCCAACGGCACCATCAAAATGGATCGGAATTTTGAAGTCATCCCTGAAAAACGTTTTATCGAAGTAGAGGAGATCGCTTCGGTCGCGGCGTTTCTTGCTTCGGATGAATCCAGCGCGATCAACGGACAGAATATTCTCGCGGACCTTGGCTGGTCGAAAAATGCGCTGCCGGAAGACAAGGATATGGAATAAAAAAATTGAATAAAAATGCGAAAAAAGCGGTGATGCATTTCAACCCCGAAAAGGTGATATGTATTGCCGTTTTTTCTTGTAAAAGCACAAAACAAAATAACTTAAAAACTTGATTTTTAACTCGAACAAAGTTAAAATAAAATAGAGCAAGTTAAAAGGAGAAAGACAGATATGATTTCAAGTGTATTCGGAATTCCTATAAAGTATGAAGTGTGGGCGTATCAGGATTTGTTGCCTGCTTATATTGCAGGGAATTATGATTTCCGTGCGGCGTATATTGCAAGCAGACGATGCATAATGCTTACTCCGACGGGAGAATTAGCCACTCTTCCGGCATTAAAAAAACAGATAGAAAAAATACAGCAAATTGATGATATGCCGGTCGTGCTGGAACTTGCCGCAGTCTCATATTATCGCAAAAAAAGTCTTATCGAAAATAACATTCCATTTGTCACCAAGAAACAGGCATTTCTTCCATTTATCGGAACAATGCTGACAGAGGAGAAAGAGAGTGAAGAAACGGCAAAAAAATTTGTTTATTCTACACAGCAATTATTCTTGTTCTACTTGTACAGCAAGCAAAAAAGGCTGTATATCTCGGAAGCCGGAAAAGTGCTTCCGTTTACTGCGATGACATTGACCAGAGCGGTAAAACAGTTGGAAGCTACGGACCTGTTTCTTGTTACAAAAGACGGTGTAAATAAGGTCATTGAGTCAAAATACAGTCGGTTGGAATTGTTTAAAAGGGCAAAGCCATACTTATCTACCCCTGTGCGCAAAAAGGGATATATCGACAAAACACAGATTGCAGGGGATATGGCATTGGCAGGAGAAACCGCACTTTCTGAAAAAACGATGTTAAATCCAAGTCGCGTTGTCACCTATGCATGTAGCGAAAAAATACTTTTGGAAAAAGAACTGATCGATCCGGACAACCAAGTCAAAGTTGAATTGTGGGCATATGACCCAAAACAGTTTTCGGATGACAATTTTGCGGATGACCTTTCTGTCATTTTATCTTTTGAAGACACCGACGATGAGAGACTTGAAGAGGCGGTAGAAAAATTGCAGGAAAGAAGGCTGCTGGAATTATGATCAACGGATTTCCGAGATTTAAAGAAAACTTTCAGGACTTTGAAAATCAATATGTTATAATCGGCGGAACTGCTTGCGAATTGATTATGGAAAATGAAGAATGGCTGTTTCGCGCTACGAAGGATATTGATATTGTGT
>DJPG01000150.1:23245-38519 GCA_002439735.1 Firmicutes bacterium UBA6418
ATTGGAACAAAAGTACCGGAAAAGCACAGTTTTATCGTTTCACAGCTCCGAAAAGCAAGGAGTATCCATATATGATAGAGATATTTTCGAGAAGGCCGGATTTTATGATATTGGAAGATGATGTAGTTCTTACACCGCTTCCGATCGATGACGCAATATCAAGTCTGTCTGCAATTTTACTAAATGAAGCATATTATGAACTGTTGAAGACCGGACGAATGATGATTGATGGTATTCCGGTATTAAACCCGACCTGTTTAATACCATTTAAGGCAAAAGCCTGGTTGGATCTGAAGCGTCGCAAATCTAATGGAGAACCGGTTGACAGCAAGAATGTAAAAAAGCATAAGAACGATGTGTTCCGGCTGGCCCAGTTAATTACAGCCAATACAAGGCAACCGCTCAGTGCAGAAATAGCGGAAGATATGAAACAATTCTTATCTGCGATGACAAATGAAGAGGTGGATTTGAAATCCTTAGGTATAAGAGGACTGGAAAAGAAGAAAATGATGGACATTTTGTACAAGTGCTATAGCTTGCCGGAAGGCAAGAATATGGAATAAACGAAAACAAAAACCGCAGGGCTCCTTTGGCGGGGAGCGCCTGCGGTTTTTTGGCGCGACGGGTGGATCAGGAGATCCGCTTGTCGGATTTTTTGGAAAGATGCGTGCCGAGACTTTGGAAGATCTGCACCATCGCGATCAGCAGGATAACGGCTAGGATCATGACGAGGGTCTTGTAGCGATAGTAGCCGTAGTTGATGGCGATCTTGCCGAGACCGCCGCCGCCGATGATACCGCTCATCGCGGAGTAACCGAGGATGGTGGTGATCGCGATCGTCGCGTTGGAGATCAGCGACGGAACGCTTTCCGGAATCAGCACTTTCACAATGATCTGCATTGGAGAAGCGCCCATGCTCTGCGCAGCCTCGACCACGCCCGGACTAACTTCCCGAATGCAGCTTTCGGCCAGTCTGGCGATGAATGGGAACGAGGCAATGACCAGCGGTACGATGGAAGCTACGGTACCGACCGGAGTTCCAACGATCAAACGGGTCAGCGGAATGACCATGATCATCAGGATCAGGAACGGAACCGAACGCAGCAGATTGATCAATACATCCAGCAGGGTCAGAAGCCACTTCGGCAGCGGCAGAATGCCGTCTTTGCCACCGACTGCTAAAATCACGCCGAGCGGCAGACCGATCAGGATCGCGATTGCGGTGGAAACGACGGTTACATAGAACGTTTCCCAGATCGCGAGCGGAAATTCATTTTGCAGAATCGTCATGGCTTCTGCAAACTCTTCGGAAGCGAAAAAATCAGTGAACATTCGCGGTCACCTCCTCTACAATGACATCATCAATCTTTTGCAGGTACGTGATCGCCTGCTGTACGGTCTTTTCATCTCCGGAAATGCCAAGCAGCATATTGCCGTAGGCTCTGCCTCCGATTGATTTCGTATTGGCACCCAAAATATTGGCGGCAATATGTGTTTCCATCGCCAGTTTGGCAATCAGCGGAGTATTGGCCGCATCGGCTCCGTTAAAGACAATACGGATGTGATGTTCGCCCGCTTTGATCGGCAGCGTATCCGCAACGCCGTCCGGAAAGACCAGACGCTTTGCCGCTTCGGATTTCGGATGAGAAAATACCGAAGATACCGTTCCTTCTTCGACAACCGTTCCGTGATCAAGAATCGCTACCTTGTTGCAGACCTCTTCGACGACACTCATCTGATGCGTGATGACGATGACCGTGATGCCCATCTTGTGGTTAATATCCTGAATCAGAGAAAGGATCGAGCGCGTGGTCTTCGGATCCAGCGCACTGGTTGCTTCGTCGCAGAGCAGGATCTTCGGATTGGTTGCAAGTGCTCTGGCGATAGCGATCCGCTGCTGCTGTCCGCCGGAGAGCTGTGCGGGATAAGCACCTGCCTTGTCCGGGAGACCAACCAGCTCCAAGAGCTCCAGCGCACGGGTCTTTGCTTCTGCTTTCGACACACCGGCCAGTTCCAGCGGAAAACAGATGTTTTTTAGACAAGTACGTTGTGCGAGCAGATTGAAGCTCTGAAAGATCATCGATACGCTACGGCGGATCCGGCGAAGTTCCGGCTTGGAAAGCGCGCCGAGATCACAGCCGTCGATCAGAACCTGTCCGTCGGTCGGACGTTCCAGCATGTTGATGCATCGCACCAGGGTACTTTTTCCGGCACCGCTCATGCCGATGATGCCGTAGATATCCCCATCCTCAATGGTGAGGGATACGTTTTTTAACGCATCTACGCTGCCGTCCCCAATGAGAAAGGTCTTCGATAGATTTTTGATCTCAATCATAGTGTTTCTCCCATTATTTCTTCCAATCATGGCAACCGGCCGATTGCAGGCAATCGACCGGTTCCGCTTGTGTATCAGTACGTCGACTGTTACATTATATTATATTTTGCTCTGCGCGTCTATCTTTTTCTTTGACGGCTATTTCAGCGCATCCAGGGTGGTCTGCTTGCCGCCGTATAATCCCATTGGTTCTACGTGAATCGCAGCGACGGATACCAGGTGTGTATCGTTCTGCGCATTGAAATCCTCTAAGTAAGGAAGGTGCTGGAAATAGTTCGCATCCACTTCACCACTTTCCACGACATTGTTCGGCTGTACATAGTCAGTGAATTCGATCACTTTCAGAGTTACATCCTTGGCTGCAAGAATTTCCTTTGCGACAGCCAGGATTTCAGCGTGCGGTGTAGGAGAAGCTGCAACAGTAATCGTCTGTCCTGCCAATGCGTCATAATCAACGGTTTCATCATAGCCGTCTCCCGGATTATCTACAGTGCTGACAACGGCGCCATCATACTCTTTCGTAATGAAGTCCGCGACCTTCTGGCTTTCGAGTGCTGCAACCAGAGCTTTGGTCTTGTCGGTCTGCTCATTGCCCTCCTTGACCGCGACGATGTTGCTGTAGGCAGAGGAAGAATCTTCAGTCAGCAGCGCGTCTTTGACCGGATTCAATCCTGCGTCCAGCGCATAGTTGGAGTTGATGACCGCGTAATCGACATCCTGCAGGATGTTCGGAAGCTGCGCGGCTTCGACTTCCTGGAATTTGATGTTGTGCGGATTATCAACGATATCCTGAACTGTAGCAGTAATGCCGGCATCCTCCTTCAAAGTAATGATGCCATTGTTCTGCAGCAGCAGGAGTGCTCTGGCTTCATTTGTTGTATCATTCGGAACCGCGATCTCAATTTCGGATGCGGCGTCGTCGCTGCTTCCGCATCCGGTGAATGCAAACGCCAGAGAAAGAACCAGTGTAAGTGCGAGTAAACTTGCTAATAACTTTTTCATTTTTTTACCTCCTAAAACTGAAAAAGGAGAGCACAGAAGCTCTCCCTCATTTTAAACACTTGAAACATTTTCGATGAAAACTTATTTTATGATGGAAAGCGCATCTTGAAAAATTGTAATACAAAACATGCACATGCTGCACATGCACATCCCCATCATCATCATAGCGCGCTTTGTTTCGATTTCGATGTTTGCAAAACTTCTCATTATGCGGTTCTCCTTTCCTCAAGTTTTTGTTTCTGTGGGAATAGTATCACAAGAATTATGGAGTGTCAATAGGTTTTTTGAAATTTTTTGTGAAAAATCACGAAAAACAAAAATCATGTGTGTTTTCCGGGTTTCGGCAGGCTCCAGCGGTAGTGGGACGCCAGCAAACGGATGATAACGATCAGCACCGCACCGGACAGCATCGCGATATGCTGCGGCGCGTAGAGGCGCAGGGCGCAGAAGAGCAGCGCGCCGGCGATCGCGGCTGTGGCATAAATGTGCTTGACGAAAATATAAGGCGGATCCTGTGCCATCACATCGCGCAGCAGACCGCCGCCGACTCCGGTGATTACACCGACAAAGACCGCCAAAAAGACATTGACTTCTGCCGTCACTTCAAATGCCCGCGCGGCGCCGGATACGGTGAAGATCCCAAGACCGATGGAATCCGCGAGCAGCATCAGGATGGAATTTCCCTCTAGAAAGTCGCGGATCTGTGGGATGAAAACGATAAAACAGGTGACAATCGCGGTGACCGCGTAAATCGGGTCATGAAACATCGCCGGCGGGAAAGCTCCGAGGATGATATCCCTTGTGATACCACCGCCAACCGCCACGGTCAGTCCCAGCACGCAGACTCCGAAGATATCCATATTTTTGCGGATGCCGGTCATAGCGCCGGATACAGCGAACGCCGCCGCACCGATCAGTTCCAAGATCAAAATAAAAAAGTCCATATCCATAGCTTGTGTTTCCCTCCTGCTTTTGCCAATCCTGAAAGAAAATATTTCGCGGCTTTCCGCATGAAAGACGAAAACGCCGGATATCACTAATATAGCGGGAATCGCCGGAGAATGCAAGAAGTAAAGTGCGAAACCGTGGAAATGCGGAGACAAAACGATATTTGATATTTTATGTTCCCGATAAGAAAAAGGGGTCTTGTAACAGTTGTTCGTGTTCTCTACAGCGGTATGGATGTTGAAAAACAGCTTATGGATTGATCATCCATGAACACAAATTGCTTTATGAGGAAGAGGCAAGAATGTAGATTTAAAGAAAAAACCCAGCATATGAAACGCTGGGTTTTTGTTTGGTGGATCATCAGGGGTTCGAACCCTGGACACCCTGATTAAGAGTCAGGTGCTCTGCCAGCTGAGCTAATGATCCATATCCGTATCGGAACGTTTTCTATCTTAGCAGTTTTGGACGGAATTGTCAACAGGAAAATGATAAAAAAATGAAAAAAGCAAAAAATATGTTTTTTTATCGGACTTTTGTGCAGAATAGTTTTTGAGGAGGGATGAAAAATGAAAGAATCCAATAAAAGAAAAGAGAGCACAAACCAGAAAAATCAGAATCGTCAGGGCGTGCAGAAAAGCCAGAAAAACGAGAAAACACAGGATTGTGACGGAAGAGAATATTAAGATATTGCAAAATACACGGAAGAGGCGGTGCGAATCGCCTCTTTTCGCGTTTTTGCGCGCTGATTTTCCTTTGCAATCGCAGACGTTTTAGTATATAATAAAATGAGCTACATATAAGTATCGTTAGCGTATGCAGACAGGAGAAACTTCATCGTGGATTTACAAGGGATTTGGGACGCGACCGTCCGGTTTTGTGAAGACAATTCGATATGGCTGATCATTGCGATCGAGCTGGCTGCCATTTTGCTGGCTGTCCATGCGATCAAAAAAGACAGCCGAGCCAAAAGAAAAAGAGAAAACGACTGGATGCAGGATTTCGAGGCCAGAATGGAGGCCTTCGAAAAAAACGAAGATCCGCTGATGCCGGTTCGCAAACCGTTGCTGCCGATCCTGCGGGAAGAAACGCAGGAGAATGCTGCGCCGGAAGCGGCACGCACCGCAGAAACACGAGAAGCATGCCCGATACAAAAGGAGCCGTGCGCGGAGCGGCCGATGAATCTGAATGTCAAGATCCGGATCGACCAGCTGCAGATCAGTCGGGAACTGACGGAAGAACTGACCGAAGCCTTGCAGAAGCATCCGGATGAGTTGGCGGTCACGATTGCATCCGCCGAAAGACCGGAAGCGGCGCAGGAAACCGTTTCGCGACAGGCCGCAGACGCGTGGACGGAAAAAGTCGGAAACCGAACGACATCCGTTCGTTCAAGCCATACCTGCTCGGAAGAAGAATTGCGGCGGCTGATCCGAAAATAAACGACCGCAGAACCAGATGGCGGGACAAATCTTAACAGCAGATCCTAACAAAAGAAGCGAAGTTCAAGAGGAAAGAGAAAGAAAAGATGTTTTGTACAAAATGCGGAAAAGAATTATATCCGGGAGATCGATTCTGCGCTTATTGCGGCGCAGAAGTGCGAAACCGCGAAAAACCGAAACAGGAAGAGATCGTGTTTAACCCTCCGTTTAAGATCGAAGCGGAGAAAAAGACGCAGGAGATTCTGAAAGCGGCGGCACGGTCGCAGGAAGAACCAAAGCCGAAAGAGACTCAGCCGGCTGTGTTTGACTGGGATCTGGACGGGTTTCCGGCTGTGAATCCGAAAAAGACGGAGGATATCGATTTTAACTGGGAAAGCGTCCTGGAGCGCCGGAACCTGTCTCGTACACAGGAGGTCAATGTAGAGAAGATTCGCGCTGCGCAGCGTGAACACGAAAAACAGACGCCACAGGAAACACAGCAAACCGTCCCTGCACAGGAGCCAAAACCGGTACAGATTCCGCTGTCAGCTGCGGCAGAAACGACAGATGAAACAAACGCGCAGGAGGAAGTTGCTTCGATCGAGGAACTGGAACGGGAACTTTTTGGCAGTGCGCAGACAGAGCCGAAGGAAGCGGCAGAGCCGAAAAAGATCGATGACCGCTTTTATACCTACCACCAGAAAACCGAAGCATTTGAAGCACTCCTGAATCAAGAAAAGGAACGGATCCGTGCACTGGAAGAGAGCTACGGCAAATCAGCCTCGAATCCGGATGATACCGGGACTTCAGAGATTTTCACGCAAAAGCGGACAGCACAGCCGGAGATACCGGAAAAAGCAGAACCTGCGGTCGAGGTCATACAACCAACAACGCCGAAAACCATCGATTTGACCCTGTCTATCTCGCTCCCGAATGATAGCGAAGCGCAGGGAAACAGAAGCGAGACCGCAGCACAGGACGAACTGCCTCCCAGTAAAACAAAACTCCGCTATTCGGATGTTTTCCCCAGAATCGATTTGGGTGACAACGCTGGCGATGATCGCGCTGCTGGCGATGACCGTGAAGTCCAAAAGGAAGAAGCTGCATCGAAATCGGTGATGAGCTGTGATGCGAAAGCAGAGGAAGAGGAAGTTCCGAAGAAACACGTCTTCGCGAAGCTTGTCATTGCGCTGCTGATTCTTTTGATCGCGGTTGAGGGTGTGATCATCGGCGTGAAATTTTTTGCGCCTGACAGCGCGTTTTCGGTTAAGATCAATGAGATCCTGACTTCGGTGGCGGATCGTTTTTCGGGCGAAGACACGCAGGATGGCGAAAACCTGCCGGCGGATGACGGCAATGAAGCGGATGTTTATTACGAACAGCTGGTCAGTGAGGCAGCAGCGGATATGACAACCATCGGACAGGCTAAGTACAACGGGGAGCTTCGGTATGCGAAAAATCGAACCTACAGCTTCGCGGAGATTCCGGAAACGACGGATTTCACCGATATGGAGTGGAGAAAGGACGAGGATGGAAATCCGGTTTCATATGCAAAGGCCTTAATCGATGCGGTCATTCGTTATTACGACGGATGGCAGAGTACGAATCAGGATAAAACTTTAGTGGGTATCAATGAACTTGAGATTGGGGAAATCCGAGTCGGTGCCGAGGGATTTTATGTGCTGTGCAAGGTAACCTTTGCCGGCGCGGATGGGCAGAATGTTGTAAAATACCAGAGCGTCTATGCCCGTGCTTCCCAGGATATCATGGTGATAAACACGGTTAAGGAGGAAACATTATAATGGAAAAACTCGAAAGAAAAATCATGACAGTCATTCTGGTGATCGTCATCATCGCGGCGCTTTTTTTGGGGCTGGTTGGTTTCATCGCCGACTTCATGTGGTTCAAAGAGATGGGTTACGTCGCGGTATTCTTCAAACAGCTCGTAACGCAGCTCACGGTAGGCATTCCGACGTTCATCGTCGTGACCGGTCTGGTGATGCTCTATCTGCACCACCTGAGAAAGAGCTATTTTTCAAAAATTGCTTCATCCGAAGCGACCGATATGAAAAAGCTGAAACGAACGACCAACATTCTGGCGCTTGTCTTCGGCGTGATCGCGACCTGTATGACGGTTGTGCAGCTCTGGTTTGAGATCCTCAAGTTTGCGAACAGCTCAGACTTTAACATCAAGGATCCGCTTTTCAAGCTGGATATATCGTTTTACCTGTTCAAGCTGGACTTTCTGTCCCAGCTGAATGAGATTATGATTGGCGTCATCGTTGGCTTTGTTCTTCTGACTGTGATCTACTATATCATTCTGATGACCGTCCGCACGCCGGATGTGTTCAAAGAGGAGGTTCCGCCACAGGCAGCGGCTGCGGATGAGGAGCGTTACACCGGTGGAGCGAATCCGTTCGGAGGCGGCGGCCAAAGCGGACACGCAAAGGATCCGTTCACAAAGTTCGCGGAAGCCTTTACCGGCAAGAAGTTTGAAGCAAAACCGATCAAACCGAAAAAGCAGTTCGATGACAGCAATTTCAAGCAGCTGATGCAGATCGCGTCCGGAAAGATCTCCATCCTCGGCTTCATTTTCTTCGCAATGCTCGGGATCAACTTTTTCCTGCGGCAGTTCGACCTGCTGCATACGCACACCGGCGCGGTTTACGGCGCGGGCTTTACGGACGTCAACGTGACGCTGTGGATGTACCGGCTCTTATGTGCGCTGTCTGTGCTGTCAGCGATCCTGTTTGCCGTCAACATGAAACGCAAAAAATACAAGAGTCTGTTCACGGTTCCGGTAATCATGATCGTTATCGGTCTGGTTGGAAACGGCGCGGCCTATCTGGTGCAGAACTTTGTCGTTTCACCGGACGAAATCAATAAGGAAAACAAATACCTCGAAAGAAATATCGAATATACGCAGTACGCGTACCAGTTGGACGATGTCGATGTGAAGTCCTTTGCGGCAGACAATACGCTGACATCCGAGGATATCACGGAAAATTCCGAAACGATCAACAATATCCGGATCAATGATTTCGACCCTGCGAAACAGTTCTACAATCAGACACAGAGTATTCGCCAGTACTACACGTTCCATGATGTAGACGTAGACCGCTACATGATCAACGGCAAATATACACAGACATTCCTGACGGCCAGAGAAATTGACGAAACCAAAATCGACGACTCCTGGCTGAACCGCCACCTCAAATATACACACGGCTACGGTGCGACGCTGTCTCGTGTAGACAAGGTAACCTCCAGCGGTCAGCCGGATGTGCTGATCGGCAACATTCCGCCGGTTTCCGAAGTGGAAGAAATCCAGATCGATCAGCCGGAGATCTACTTCGGTGAGTTGTCCAATGAATACATCGTGGTCAATACCAATGAACCGGAATTTGATTATCCGGACGGTTCCAGCAATCAATATACCAAGTATGAGGGAACGGCCGGCATCAAGATGAACCTGTTCAACCGTCTGGTCTTTGCAGTTCGTGAGGGCAGCATGAAGCTTCTGGTATCCTCTAACATCAACAGCAATTCCAGCATTATCATCAATCGGAATGTGGTCAAGAGAGTGCAGAAGATCATGCCGTATCTGAGCTATGAAGACGATCCGTATCTGGTGACCGTAGACGGCAAGCTGTACTGGATGATGGACGCGTACACCGAAAGTTCCAATTATCCGTATTCCGAGCCGATCTCCGGCAAGACGACAAACTACATCCGCAACTCCGTCAAGGTCGTTGTGGACGCTTACAACGGAGATGTCAACTTCTATATTGTTGATGAAGAGGATCCAATCGCCCAGACTTTCCAGAAGATCTACCCGACACTGTTCAAGGATTTCTCGGAGATGCCGGAGAGCCTGCAGTCCCATATCCGCTATCCGAACTATTTATTCGAGATCCAGGCGGACATTTACGCGAAATATCACATGGAGGATGTGAACGTCTTCTATCTGAAGGAAGACGTCTGGGATGTGGCTTACGAGATCTACGGAACCGAAAAGACACAGATGCAGCCGAATTACTATATTGCGAAGCTGCCGGGCGAAGAAAAGGCGGAATTCTTCAATTCTCTGCCGTTCACGCCGCGTTCCAAGCAGAACATGACGGCGCTCATGGTGGCGCGTAATGACGGTGATGCTTACGGTGAGCTGGTGCTGTACCAGTTCCCGAAATCAAGGACGATTTACGGACCGGAGCAGATTGAAGCGCAGATCGACCAGAATACCGAAATTTCCAAGGAGTTCTCGCTTTGGAAATCGTCCGGCACCTCGTATCGCCGCGGCAATATGTTTGTTGTGCCGATTAACAGCTCAATTCTGTATGTAGAGCCGGTCTATCTGGAAGCAACCAACTCCAGCATTCCGGAAGTCAAACGTATCATCGTGGCTTATAACGATAAGATCGCTTATGAAGAAACGCTGGCGGAATGTCTGGTAACGCTCTTCGGCGATGAGGCCGAAAATGGCGTGGACACGACAGAACCTTCCGGTGAAGCCGGTGATGACAAGCTGACGACCAGAGAGCTGGCGGCACTTGCGGCGGCAGCCTATGAAAACGCGCAGAAAGCGATGCAGCAAGGCGACTGGGCCAAGTATGGCAAGTATCTGAATGAATTAGAGGGCTATCTGAACGAGCTCACAAAATAAAAGCGAGAGCTTTTGCGGAACATATTGCATATTCGCGGGGATTGTGCTATATTATGAAGCTATAAAAATAACTGTATCAAAAGAGCAGATTGGGACATTTTCGCAGAGATGTCCCAATGCCTGCTTGCAAAAAAATAAGGAGGGAGAATATGCTGGATTTTAACCTTGACGCTATGTTGTTCAACATACCGGCTGATAAACACGAAAAGACAGACTTGCTGAGAATTTTAAAGGAGCATCCGGAGGTGCAATTTGTATCAATGGCCGGTTTGGATATGGTCGGCAACGACACCGATGAGCGCATTCCGATTCGCTTGTTCCTGGAAGACATGGATGATATGCTCGCGCACGGTGTGCAGACAGATGGATCCAGCGTAAACCTGCCGAAGATCGCGGAACTCAACAATGCGAAAGTTGACATGATCCCAGATTTTTCTGTAAACTGGTATGTGGACTACAATTTTGATAATATCGACCTGTTGACCGGTCTGCCGGTCGGAACGCTGCGAATCCCTGCGTTTTTGATCCATAATGATAAGACGGAAGTTGGCTCCAGAGCAATTCTGCGCAACGCCGTCGAAAAATTCAAGACGGATTTGATGCAGCTGCTTGAGGCGCATCCTTATGTGTTCCGATACATCGAGGGCGCGGAAAGCGCGGCGGACATCGAAGAGCTTCGCATTACGAGCGCAACGGAGCTGGAATTCTGGGTCAGAACACCGGATGACAAAGCGGATCGGGAGCAGCTGTCAACCTCACAGGAATTGAAAGAGCAATATTGGAAGCGCACCTACGGACCGGTTCGTACCGCACTCGAAAAGAGTATTGAGATCCTGGATTATTACGGTTTTGGGATGGAAATGGGACATAAAGAGGTCGGCGGTGTGAAATCTAAACTGACCAGCACTGGCAACCATGATCATATCATGGAACAGCTGGAGATCGACTGGAAATACGCAGACGCGATGCAGGCTGCCGATAACGAAAAACAGGTCAAGTATGTCGTACGCGACGTATTCAACCAGTTCGGACTTGCGACGACTTTTATGGCAAAGCCGATTCCGGGCGTTGCCGGAAACGGAGAGCATACGCATCTTGGCGTCTGCGCGAAACTCAAGAATGGAAAAATGATTAACCTGTTCGCGCCGCAAAAGTTTGACGCGGAGTTTCTTTCCCCGGTGGGCTTCGGCGCGTTGATGGGCATCCTCAAAAACTATGAAGCCATTAATCCGTTTGTAAGCTCCACGACAGACTCTCTGAACCGACTGAAACCGGGTTACGAGGCGCCGGTCTGCATTGTCACTTCGCTGGGTCACAGTCCGGCGGAGCCGTCCCGTAACCGGACGATCCTGATCGGTCTGGTGCGAGATGCCAAGAGTTCGATGGCGACGCGGTTTGAGCTGCGAGCACCGAACCCGAAGACCAATACGTATCTGGTGCTGGCCGCCAGCTACATGGCCATGCTGGACGGTATCAAGGCTGCGCTCGCCGCAGAAAAAACGCCGAAAGAACTGGAAGCCTCGCTCTCCAAAAAGTGTGGCGAGAAAGACTTTTATCTGGAAACGGAACGGGAGTACCGTAGCGAAAAGGACGTTTTTGAAGACTTCACCGAGGAAGAACGGCAAAAACTCTTTGGTGTCGCGCCGGCAACGGTATGGGAAAATGTGCAGGGCTTTGTGAAGTATCCGGAAAAGGTCGCGGCTATCTCGGGCGAGGGCGTCATTGCGCCGATCTCGCTGGAATCCTATAAGGAATCTATCCTCAGCCAGTGGAAAACCGAACTGCACAACCGAATCATTCCGAACTATATGGACGAGATTCGGGAATGCGTACAGCTGCACGGCGACGACGCGACAGACTATGACGTTGACAACTGGAAAGAGCTCCATCGCCTGAAGGTCTATATCGCCAAAGATTCCCTTGAGCACAAGGGCTTGCTGACCCGGGCGAGAGAGGCGCTGGATGACAATGACTTTGCGCTGGCCTCCGATCTGCAGATCGAGCTTTCACAGAAGATGGAACATCTGCGGAATCTGTACCTGCGTTATAAGCGAAACCTGTTTTAGCCTGTAGCGTTGTTCGAGACTTGCGAGCAGCAGGTCTTGGAGAAGCGATCATAATATAACATCTGAGTTGAAGGAGAGAGCTATGTTAGACATTAAGAGAATCAGAGAAGACTACGAGGGCGTTAAAGCCGGCGTAGAAAGAAGAACCAAGGGAAGCTTCGGCATTGAAAAAATTCCGGCACTGGATGAAAAAAGACGTGCGGTACTGGCTGAAGTGGAAGCGATGAAGAACAAGCAGAACACGGTATCCAAGGAGATCCCGAAGCTGAAAAAAGCCGGCGAGGATACGACGGCGATCATGGCAGAGATGAAAGAACTATCCGACAAGATTAAAGTGTTGGATGCAGAAGTTTCTCAGCTGGACGTGGACATCAAGAACACGCTGCTGAATATTCCGAACATTCCGGCAGACTTTGTACAGGTCGGTGCGGATGACAGCGCGAACGTGGAAATTCGTAAGTTCAAAGAACCGACTCAGTTTGATTTTGAACCGAAAGCACACTGGGATATCGGTACGGATCTGGATATTCTGGACTTTGAAAGGGCAGCTAAGATCTCCGGAACCAGATTTACGGTATACAAGGGTCTGGGCGCGAGACTGGAAAGGGCGATTACCTGCTTCATGCTTGATCTGCATACACTGGAACAGGATTACACCGAGATCCTGCCGCCGTTCATGGTAAACCGTGCGGCTATGACGGGAACCGGCCAACTGCCGAAGTTTGAAGAGGACATGTTCTATGTGCCGCAGAAGGATTTCTTCCTGATACCGACTGCGGAAGTTCCGGTTACCAACCTTCTTGCGCAGGAAATCGTTCCGGAAGAAAAGCTTCCGATCCACTATACCGCTTATACACCGTGCTTCCGTGCAGAAGCAGGTTCTGCGGGGCGTGACACCAGAGGTCTGATCCGCCAGCACCAGTTCAATAAGGTGGAACTGGTCAAGTTCTGCAAACCGGAAGATTCCTGGAATGAGTTGGAGGCTCTGACACATGACGCAGAAGCGGTTCTGCAGATTCTCGATATTCCGTACCGGGTTGTCAGACTTTCTACGGGTGACCTTGGCTTCTCTTCGGCCTGCACTTATGATATCGAAGTCTGGATGCCGTCCTACGGCAGATACGTGGAGATTTCCTCCTGTTCCAACTTCCTGGATTATCAGGCAAGACGCGCCAATATCCGTTTCAGACGCGAGGGCGGCAAGCCGGAATACCTGCATACGCTTAATGGATCCGGCCTGGCGGTTGGCCGTACCACCGCGGCAGTTCTTGAAAACTACCAGCAGGCTGACGGCAGCGTAAAGATTCCGGAAGCACTCAAAAAGTACATGGGCGGCGCGGAAGTGATCACCAAATAAATAATATCGGAGAGCCTGCACCTGACTCCGCGGAGGAGCCGGGCGCAGGCTTCTTGCGTTATGCAGATGGTCTTGCGCGGCGCGTACTTTTTGCTTGTTTCTTTTTGCGGATTCCAGTATACGATAGATAATGTATCACGTGCGTGAACGCATGTGGAAAGTGTGCAGATCGATGCGAAGAAAGGAGCGAGTCACTATGAGCAGTACCGAAAAACGCAAGAAGATCTCCATCGGAGTGGAGGATTTCAAAACGTTGATTGACTGGAACGGTTATTTTGTGGACAAAACGCTGATGATCCGAGAGCTGATCGAAAGCAACGCCATGGTCACGCTGTTCATGCGGCCACGCCGCTTCGGCAAGACGCTGAACCAGTTTATGATCCGGCGCTTCTTTGAGGATGAGATCACCGAAAAAGGCGAAAAAGTCGACAATCGCTATCTCTTTGACGGACTGGCGATCGCAGGTTGCGGGGAAGAGATCCTCAAGCATCAGCAGCAGTATCCGGTGATCTTCATGAGCTTGAAGTCTGCGAAACAGGACGATTTCCAAACCGCTTATGCTTGCCTTATTGATGAGATCTGCAAGGAGTTTCAAAGGCACAGTTACGTGCTGCAAGGTGAGATGTCTGCGCGCAATCGTGAAATCTTTGAACGGATCGTGCTTGGCAGAGGCAACAAGGAAGAATATGCCAAAGCACTTGGCTTCCTCTCCGAATGCCTGGCGAAATATCATGGGAACAATACCATCATCCTCATCGATGAGTACGACGTACCGCTCGAGAACGCTTATCTGCATGGCTTCTACGAAGAAATGATCAGCTTTATCCGTTCTTTGTTTGAATCCGCGCTTAAGACCAATCCGTATCTGGAAAAGGGCGTGATCACGGGGTGCCTGCGCATCAGCAAGGAGAGTATCTTTACCGGACTGAACAATTTGAAGGTGGATAGCTGCCTGCATACCGATTACGCGGACAGCTTTGGATTCACAGAAGCGGAAGTCCAAGCGATGCTTGCCTATTATGGCCTTTCAGCGGAGCTGCCGGAGGTAAAACAATGGTATGACGGATACTTGTTTAACGAGATTGAAATCTATAACCCGTGGAGCATCCTCAATTATGTCTATGACCGGAACCGCAGCATTACGAAGTTTGCGCTTCCGTACTGGTCAAATTCTTCTTCGAACAGCATCATCCGTGAGATGGTGGGAGAGGCGGACGAGGAAGCCAGAGAAGATCTGGAAACACTGATGAACGGCGGCAGCATCGAGAAACGCGTGCATGAGGATATTACCTACGGCGATATCCATCAATCACAGGACAATTTGTGGAACTTCCTGGTCTTCACCGGTTATCTCAAAAAGACCGGGGAGCGCAAGGACGGAAACAAGCTCTATTTGACGATGAAAATTCCGAATCTGGAGATTGCTTCGATCTACGAGGATTCGATCTCTTACTGGTTCGACCAGCGCATGAAACAGACCGACCGCAG
>DJPG01000080.1:0-720 GCA_002439735.1 Firmicutes bacterium UBA6418
GCGCTGGATAAACTGCCGGATGAACTGTCGGGTGGCATGCGCTGCCGCGCTGCGATGGGCAGAACCTTTGCGCCGCCGTCGGAGTTTCTGATCCTCGACGAACCGTTCCGCGGCCTGGACGAAGCCCTTCGCGCGCGCATCATCGACCGGCTGTGGGAAACGGAAACACGCGGCAAGACCGTGCTTCTGATCACCCACAGCCCGGAAGACGGCGAACAACTTGCAGATCGCAAGTTGAATCTATGAAGAATGACCAAGGACTTTTCCTGCCCGGCAGACCGCCGGACGGAAAAAGTCCTTTCTGTTTTTTTGATCGCTGCGCTGCTTACACGCGGTAAAAATGGGTGAAGTTGATAAAAATATAGGAATTTTCTTAAAAAATTGTAAAAATATATAAAAAAGGTGATTGAAATCAAAGTGAATTTATGGTGGAGTAAAGAAAAGAAAATTACAGAGAAAGGGAAAGCAGGAGAAAAATAGAATGAAACAAAAAGCAGCGCAACCAAAGAATAAAAGGACACGTTCTGAGGCAAATCCGGCACAGCCGCCAAGCCGCATGGGTGAGAAGCCGCAGCGCAAGCATAAGGATTCGACCTTTTGTCTGCTGTTTTCCGAACCGCGGCGCGCCGTGGAACTTTACAATGCGGTCAGCGGAGAGAACCTGCCGCCCGATACGGAGTTGACCTACACCACATTGGAAAACGCCATCTATGTCGATCG
>DJPG01000080.1:824-11193 GCA_002439735.1 Firmicutes bacterium UBA6418
CATCAACTGGAATATTCCCATGCGCTGTTTGGGCTATGTGAGCCGCACCTTGGAGAACCTTGCGGGCAAAGAGGGTCTTTACGGAAAAAACCTGGTCAAGTTTCCGGCTCCGGAGTTTTATCTTTTTTATGTGGGAAAAGCAGAATGGAAAAGCAAGACACTTTCTTTAGAAAAATCGGCACTGGCGGAAAAATGTGCAATAAGATAAAAAAAGAGGTTGACAAACCTCTTTTTTTCGTGTAAGATAAGGGCATCGTTCGATTTAATGATTTAATCAAATAAAGTGATAAAACATGAAAGCGATGCAAAAACGACGTGATACAAAACACAAGAACGAAAAAGGAACCGGGAGGAAACAAAATGAAAAAGATGACGCAGAATTGGATGAAAAATAAACTTGTGATTTGCGCGCTGCTGCTTGCGCTGACCGCAGCTCTCGCGCTGATGACCGGCTGCGGCAGTCAGGACGATGCACAAGGGACCGATGCAGACGGACAGGATACCGCAGCGGAAACGCTGGTCGTAGGTCTGGATGATACATTCGCGCCGATGGGCTTCCGCGATGAGCAGGGCAAGCTGGTCGGCTTCGATATCGATCTGGCGACCGCAGTCGCGGATGAACTCGGCATGCAGGTAGAATTCAAGCCGATCGACTGGAACGCCAAAGAGATGGAACTCAAGGCAGGCACCATCGACTGCGTATGGAACGGCATGTCCATCACCCCGGAAAGACAAGAAAACATGGCGCTGACCAACAAGTATTTAAACAACAAGATCGTGCTGATGGCACTGGCAAGCTCCGATATCGATGTAACTTCCGCCAAAGACCTGGAAGATCTGAAGATCGGTACACAGGCAGATTCCTCTGCGCTGGAAATGCTGGAAGCAAACGAAGATTATGAAAACTTCAAGGACAACATCAGCGAATATGACACTTATGATACAGCCATCATGGATCTCAAAGCGGGCAGAGTGGATGTCATCGCGGTCGACCAAGTACTCGGCGAATACACCAACAACAACCTTGGCGGCGAGATGAAAGAATGCACCTATTCCTTAGGCGATGATTACTATGTCATCGGCTTCGAAAAGAGCAACACCGAACTGAGAGACAAAGTCAACGACGCGATCAAGGCAGTTATCGACAGCGGCAAAGCAGCCGAGATCAGCAACGACTGGTTCGGCAGAGATATCGTAGTCTTCGAGCCGATCGCATAACCGGCATCGCAGGCTGCATGACCGGCGCAGCGAGCCGTGCATCTGCCAAAACACAAAGGACGGAACAAAAAACAAGATTCTCCCTGATGAATAAAAAAATTAAGTTAAGTAAAGAAAACAACAAAGCCGGAAGAAACCGAATGGAGCAGAACGCAGAACTTCGTTCGGTTTCTTCTTGCCGGCGGATCGGCGTCAGACCGGCGGAAAGGACCGAGCGCGCGAGCCGACGCGGGCAAAGAGAAGAAAGAGGTAACCCTAATGATCGATTATTTGATGAAATTTCTGCCGTACATGCTGCAGTCGACCGTAATGACATTAAAAATATTTGTGCTGACCCTGGCACTGGCATTGCCGCTCGGACTTCCGGTCGCGCTCGGCAGTAATTGCCGCATGAAGCCGCTGGCATGGCTGTGCAGGCTCTACGTGCTGATCTTTCGCGGCACGCCGCTGATGCTGCAGCTGTTCTTCTTCTATTTCTTTTTTCCGCTGGTACTGAAGATCCAGATTAGTGTCTTTGCGACCGTCATTCTGACCTTCGTGCTGAATTACGCGGCTTATCTGGCAGAGATCTACCGCGGCGGCATCAACAGCGTGGACAAGGGACAGCATGAGGCGGCCTTTGCGCTGGGACTGAGTAAAAAGCAGACCATGCTGGACATTATCCTGCCGCAGACCATGAAAGCCGTACTGCCGCCGATCGTCAACGAGGCGATCACGCTGGTCAAGGATACGGCGCTGGCATCATGTCTGCCGCTGGTGGATCTGATGAAAGCAACGACCAGCTCCGTCAATCGGATGACTGATATCACGCCGATGTTTTTCTCGGCGCTGATCTATCTTTTGATCAACCTGGTTCTGACGATGTTCGCGGGCAGGCTCGAAAAATATTTTGCCAGATATGACCGGAAGGAGGAATACTGATGGAAAAAATCTTAGAAATGAAAGATATTGTGAAAGACTTCGGAAATTTTCGCGCAGTCGATCATGTGAACTTTTCGATGGAAAAAGGCGAGATCGTCGCGATCATCGGGCCGTCCGGCTCCGGCAAGAGCACGCTGTTGCGCTGCATCAACGGATTGAACAAGCCGACCTCCGGCAAGATCATCCTCAGGGGTGAGACCGGTATGGTGTTCCAGCACTTCAATCTGTTTCCGCACATGACCTGCATAGAGAACATCACCTATGCGCCGATCAAGGTCAAGAAGCAGCCAAAGGAGACGGCGCGCAAACACGGGATGGAGCTTCTTCGGATGGTCGGACTGGAAAGCAAGGCGGACGTTTATCCGGCGATGCTGTCCGGTGGCCAGAAGCAGAGAGTCGCGATCGCCCGTGCGCTGGCCATGAATCCGGATCTGATGCTCTTCGACGAGGCAACCTCCGCGCTCGATCCGGAGATCACGGGCGAGGTGCTGAACGTTATGAAAAAACTGGCAGATGCGCACACGACCATGATCGTGGTCACACACGAAATGGGCTTTGCGAAAGAAGTCGCGGACCGCGTCATCTTCATGGATAACGGCGTCATCGTTGAAGAAGGCAGCCCGCAGGAAATCTTTGACGCACCGAAGAGCGAGCGCCTTAAAGCGTTTCTGGGCGCGATGCTGCGCGCGTAAGCTTCCGAACCGCAGGACTGCGGTCTGCTTGCTCCGGAACCGCGGAGCAAGGGCGCAGGCAGACTGCGTGCTGCCGCCAAGGGGATCGGCGATGCGAGCGGCGCATATCATATAATAAGGAAAGAAAAGACAGCGAGTCAGAACCGCCGGGCCGAAACAGAGCCCTTTCGGCACCGTTCGACTCGCTTTTTTGACCCATCCGGAAAGAAGCTGCAAAAAATGCAAAGAAACCATAAGAAATCGTAAATTAGGTCTTGCATGTTTGACAAAATTGTTATATTATGTCGCAAAGGTCAAATAACAGGTAAATATCTCAACTGCGGAAAGAGATAATTGAGGTTGGTAATAGACTTGGTGATATGACATATTTAAATCGGGTTTGAGAGGTCGAAAATAAAAGGCTCGACAAACGTATGACGATAGAAAAAACGCTAGAAAGCGAAATTAGAGCCTTGTTTGGAAATCGAGCGGGAGCAGAGGTAGCGTATCGAAGAAAATGAAAAGCGTCTTAAACAGCAGCAGGCGCGTATCACTCATGAAGCACTAAAAGAAAGAGTTCATAATCATACTTTCTCAGTTACGGTAATTGCCATAATTGTTGGCCTGGGTACGCTTATAGGGGTGGTATAGGTACATTTCTGCACTGGATTTTTGTCAATGTTATCGGTGGATTTTTCAGTCGATTATTCATGTAACGGGAAAGGTAAATCTTAAAATTTCTTAAGATTCGGCACAGAAATTATTTTTTATGATATACTATGTATGAAATAAAGCACAATTAGACTATTAAAAGAAAGGAGTAGTTAAAATGAAAAGGAACAAATTACTTTCTGTAATGTTAGTCATGTGTTTAACATTGCTAACGCCTATGTCCGTCTTTGCAGATAATCTTACAAATGGTTCAGCCGACAGCAGTAGCATTATAACTAAGCCATATGAATATCCTATCACTCCAGATTCACCACAATGGGAAAGTTTCACACAAACCTCTCAAATGATTGAGGCTTGCCAGGTACCTGAAGATATTGCGGCAAATATGACTACGGAAGCCCTTTTGAAGACTGTTTTAGATTATCCATTGATGGTTAATGTGATAGTACAAAATACGCCGGAAATAGGGTATGAATTTCTTTTAGAGAATAATGCTGCTTTTCGTGAACTAGTTACTCGAAATGACACGATGAATGTTGTCGATGATAAGCTTTTTTCAGAAAAACTTAAAAGCACAACAGTAAAAACTGATTCAGAAATTGTATCTGAAACAGGGTTACGAATGATTTACAATGTTTTAGCAGCTAAAAATTCTGAATATGTGACAAAAGTTTCTCAGGTAACTAACGACAATGTGAAGACTCCAAAAGGCTCTAAAGTTCCCCCATTATGAGAATCTTACATGGGCAGATCATGGCACAACTAGTGCAGCCGCAACTTCAGCAGATACTCAATTGGCAAAAACTTATCCATCAGCTACTAAAATTAGTGATCCTAAATCTGCATATAATTGCCACAGTTATGCTTGGCATAGCACTTCTACAAGTAATAAATACTGGATTAATTCACCAACAATATATTGGAGCGATGGAAGTTATAAGGTGACATCTTCGCCTAGAAATGCAGATAAGGTAGTTTATTTAAACGGTCCATCTATAATTCACTCGGCTATTTACTTTAACGCTCCTACTAGGTTAGTACGATCTAAATGGGGATATTCCGGTGTTTATAGGCATCAACAGGGATATGGACCTTATGCAGGTTCTACATACAAAGCATATACTAGAGCTTAAAAAGTAGTCTGGAACGAAGCCTGTTATTCTTACAGGCTTCGTTTTTTAAATTAGCAGCGAGGAACCCGAAGTATTTTTTAGCATTTTTACCACATAGCCCTCTCCCGGAAGTCCCCGCATCCTCCATCTCGAAGAAAAAGTTGGTGCAGTCATAGTAGATGATGCCGGTTTTGCGCTTTCCGAGCTTTAAGGTGTTCTGATAGAGCCGGGCCCGGATATCATCCAAGTGATCCGCAAGGCTGAAAGGTATACAGATGATTTTTGTGATCAGTTTCCTCTTGGAAAGCGTGAAAGAAACATCCTGGTTTTCTTCTTTTTCCTGCTGCGTTAAAAAGGCAGCGCGTTCCTTAGCCCATTCCAACGGATCACGACTTGTTTTTTCACGAATTTCATGCTCACTGCCGAGGTTTTCGACCGTAAGTGTGCGTTCGATTCCTTTGGTATCGTAGTAAGTTTTGATGATGTAGAAACGACGACCTAAATTAGACTTGCTGATTCTGACTCTCATGCGGCACCTCCTGGCGGATAAATATATTTGACCCATCCGGAAAGAAGCTGCAAAAAATGCAAAGAAACCTCAAGAAATCCAAAATTAGGGCTTGCATGTTTGACAAAATTATTATATAATATTAGACTGCCACACAAAGTAATCTGTTTAAGAATTTAAGGAGTGATGAAGATGCCAAAACCTATACAAGTAGGTAGAAAAGAGCGAATGACATTTGCGAAAATCAATGAAGTATGCGAAATGCCGAACTTAATCGAAATCCAGACGGATTCCTATAACTGGTTCATCAAAGAAGGACTTCGGGAAGTTTTTGAAGACAGTTCTCCGATCAAGGACTACGCAGACAACTTGATTTTAGAATTCATCGACTATTCCCTTACCGATGCTCCGAAGTACGAGCAGGAAGAATGTAAGGAAAGAGATGTAACATACGCTGCTCCGCTTAAAGTCAAAGTCAGACTGATCAATAAGGAAACAGGCGAAGTCAAGGAACAGGAAGTGTTCATGGGTGATTTCCCGCTGATGACCGAAAAAGGAACGTTCATCTACAACGGCGCGGAACGTGTTGTTGTGACACAGCTCGTGCGTTCCCCGGGACCTTACTACGATGTGACCACCGATAAGTCCAATAATAAACTGTTTTCCACGACCATCATTCCGAACCGCGGAGCATGGCTGGAATATGAAACAGATTCCAACGAAATTATTTCCGTCAGAGTCGATCGTACCCGTAAACAACCGGTGACGACCCTTTTGCGTGCGCTCGGATTTGGCAGCAATCAGGAAATCATCGACATCTTCGGCGAAGACCCGAGACTGATGAAAACCCTAGAGAAGGATTCCGCGTCCAACTATGAGGACGGTCTGAAGGAAATCTATAAGAAACTGCGTCCGGCAGAACCGCCGACCGTCGAAAGCGCAAGAGCACTTTTGAATTCCCTGTTCTTTGATGCAAAGCGCTATGACCTTGCCAAGGTCGGAAGATATAAGTATAACAAGAAGCTGGGATTATCCAACAGAATTGCAGGCGTTGTGGCAGCAGAAGATGTGATTCATCCGGAAACCGGAGAGATCCTCGCGGAAAAAGACCAACTGATCAACAGAGATCTGGCATTAGCGATCGAAAATGCCGGTGTAGAATATATTTACGCATACAGCCCGGATAAGGAAAAAGAAGGACAGATCACCAAGGTGATCGGCAACCGCTTCGTCGACCTGCAGCAGTATGTCAACTTTGACGTTTCCGAACTCAAGGTGGCAGACAAGGTCTTCTATCCGGTACTCAAGGAGATTCTGGCAGAGTCGGAATCCGAAGCAGACTTGAAAGAAATACTTGTGGCGAGAAAGCACGACCTTTCTCCGAAGCATATTATCATAGAAGATATCATCGCGTCCGTCAGCTACATTCTCAATCTGAACTATGGCATCGGCACCGTAGACGATATCGACCACCTGGGCAACCGGAGACTGCGGACAGTCGGCGAGCTTTTGCAGAACCAGTTCCGTATCGGTCTGGCCAGAATGGAAAGAGTTGTCAAGGAAAGAATGACAACACAGGATATCGATGTCACCACCCCGCAGGCACTGATGAACATCCGGCCGGTGACCGCGGCGATCAAGGAGTTCTTCGGCAGTTCTCAGCTTTCCCAGTTCATGGATCAGAACAATCCGCTGGCGGAGCTGACACATAAGAGAAGACTTTCGGCACTCGGCCCGGGCGGTCTTTCCAGAGAAAGAGCCGGATTCGAGGTGCGTGACGTACACCATTCCCACTACGGCAGAATGTGTCCGATCGAGACCCCGGAAGGTCCGAACATCGGCCTGATCGGTTCCTTGACCACTTACGGCGTGATCAACCAATATGGCTTCATTGAAACGCCTTACCGCGTGGTAGATAAAGAAACACACCGGGTTACCGACGAGATCCACTATCTGACGGCAGACGAAGAAGAAATGATGGTCGTTGCGCAGGCCAACGAACCGCTGACCGAAGACGGGCACTTTGCCAACGCAAAGGTTGCGTCCAGAGGCGAGCACGGTGAAATCGCCCTGATGCCGCGTGAAAAGATCGACTACATGGACGTTTCGCCGAAGCAGGTAGTATCCGTGGCGACCGCGATGATCCCGTTCCTCGAAAACGACGACGCGAACCGTGCGCTGATGGGCTCCAACATGCAGCGTCAGGCAGTTCCGCTGCTCGTAACCGAGGCGCCGATCGTTGGTACCGGTATGGAATACAAGGCAGCCCGCGACTCCGGCGTTGTGATTCTGGCAAAACATGCCGGAACCATTGAATTCGTAGACGCGGATACCATCATCGTCCGCAGAGACGACAACAACGAAAAAGAGCGCTACCACCTGCTCAAGTTCAAGCGCTCCAACCAGGGAACCTGCATTAACCAGCGTCCGATTGTGGCGCACGGCGAACATGTAGAAGCCGGCGAAGTTATCGCCGACGGACCGTCCACCGATCTCGGCGAGATCGCGCTCGGCAAGAACCTGCTGATCGGTTTCATGACCTGGGAGGGCTACAACTACGAAGACGCGATCATCTTAAACGAAAGATTACTGATGGACGATGTCCTGACATCGCTCCACATTGAAGAATATGAGTCCGAAGCACGTGACACCAAGCTCGGACCGGAAGAGATCACCCGTGACATCCCGAATGTCAGCGATGATGCGCTCAAGGATCTGGATGAAGAGGGTATTATTCGCATCGGCGCGGAAGTCAATTCCTCCGACATTCTGGTCGGCAAGGTGACACCGAAGGGCGAAACCGAACTGACCGCAGAGGAAAGACTGCTGCGTGCGATCTTCGGCGAAAAAGCAAGAGAAGTCAGAGACACCTCCCTGCGTGTTCCGCACGGAGAGACCGGTATCGTGGTCGATGTAAAGATCTTCAGCAGAGAAAACGGCGACGAGCTGCCGCCGGGCGTCAACAAACTGGTGCGCTGCTACATCGCGACCAAGAGAAAGATCAACGTCGGCGATAAGATGGCCGGACGTCACGGAAACAAGGGTGTTATCTCCCGAATCCTGCCGGAAGAGGATATGCCGTTTATGGAAAATGGTCAGCCGCTGCAGGTCATGTTGAACCCGCTCGGCGTACCGTCCCGTATGAACGTCGGACAGGTGTTGGAAGTGCATCTGGGTCTGGCAGCCAAGAAAAAAGGCTGGTATATTGCGACCCCGGTATTCGACGGCGCGAACGAAAAGGACATCATGGCCATGCTGGATGAGTGCGGCTATCCAAGAACCGGTAAACTGCGTCTCAGAGACGGCAGAACCGGCGAATACTTCGATAATCCGGTAACCGTGGGCTACATGTATATGCTGAAGCTCCACCATCTGGTCGACGATAAAATCCACGCGAGGAGTACCGGACCGTATTCTCTGGTAACGCAGCAGCCACTGGGCGGTAAAGCGCAGTTCGGCGGACAGCGTTTCGGCGAAATGGAAGTTTGGGCGCTGGAAGCATACGGCGCAGCTTATACCCTGCAGGAAATCCTGACTGTAAAATCCGACGATATCGTAGGACGTGTCAAGACCTACGAAGCGATCGTCAAGGGTGAAAACATTCCGAAGCCGGGCATTCCGGAATCCTTCAAGGTTCTGATCAAGGAAATGCAGGCACTCGGACTCGACGTCAAGGTTCTGTCGGAAAACAACGAAGAGATCGAGATCAAAGAATCTTCCGAGTACGATGACGATCTTCCGAACCTCGAATCCATCATGGATATCGAAACCGATATGGGCAGCGAGGAAGAAGTTCTGAACGCAGGCTTCAGTGAAGAAGCGATGGATGACGACGAACTGGACGATGACGATATGCAGGAACCGGATGACTTTGCATTCAGCCATTTCAAAGACGAGTAATACAGAAAGGGGAGGGGCTCCTTGAACAACAACGTAAATCAGGATTATGAATTAAATAATTTCGAATCGATGAAGATCAGTCTGGCATCTCCGGAAAAAATTCTGGAATGGTCCCACGGCGAGGTTACGAAGCCGGAGACCATCAACTACCGAACCCTTAAGCCGGAGCGAGACGGCCTGTTCTGCGAACGAATCTTCGGGCCGATGAAGGACTGGGAGTGCCACTGCGGAAAATACAAGAGGATCCGTTACAAAGGGATCGTCTGCGACCGCTGCGGCGTAGAAGTCACCAAGGCAAAGGTCAGAAGAGAGAGAATGGGTCACATTAAACTGGCGGCTCCGGTATCTCACATCTGGTACTTTAAGGGTATTCCGTCCAGAATGGGACTCTGCCTGGATGTGACACCGAGAAACCTCGAAAAGGTGCTGTATTTCGCATCCTACATCGTAACCAACCCGGGCGATACCGCATTGGGCTATAAGGAAATTCTCAGTGAGCAGCAGTACCGAGAAGCAAAAGAGCAGTACGGAGACCGCTTTGAGGCCGGTATGGGTGCGGAAGCGATCAAAAAACTTCTGATCGACATCGATCTGGAAGAACTCTCCGCGGATCTTCGTAATAAGCTAAGGGACGCATCCGGACAGAAGAAGATCCGTATCGTCAGAAGACTGGAAGTCATCGAAGCGCTGCGCCTTTCCGGCAACCGTCCGGAATGGATGATCATGGATGTGATCCCGGTCATTCCGCCGGATATTCGTCCGATGGTACAGCTCGACGGCGGCCGCTTCGCGACCTCCGACCTCAACGACCTGTACCGGCGAGTCATTAACCGGAACAACCGTCTGAACCGACTGCTGGAGTTGGGCGCGCCGGACATCATTGTCCGCAACGAAAAGAGAATGCTGCAGGAAGCGGTAGACTCTCTGATTGATAACGGCAGACGCGGCAGAGCCGTCACCGGACCGGGCGCGCGGCCGCTCAAGTCCCTGTCCGATATGCTCAAGGGCAAGCAGGGTCGTTTCAGACAGAACCTGCTGGGTAAGCGTGTCGACTACTCCGGACGTTCGGTTATTGTCGTCGGACCGGAACTGAAATTTTATCAGTGTGGCCTGCCGAAGAAGATGGCATTGGAACTGTTCAAGCCTTTCATCATGAAAGAGCTGGTGGAACAGGGCTATGCGCATAACATCAAGAGCGCCAAGAGAATGGTCGAAAAGGTCAGACCGGAAGTCTGGGATGTGCTGGAAGGCGTCATCAAAGAACATCCGGTTATGCTCAACCGTGCGCCGACCCTGCACAGACTGGGCATTCAGGCATTCGAGCCGGTACTCGTAGAGGGTAAGGCGATCAAGCTTCACCCGCTGGC
>DJPG01000080.1:11295-18707 GCA_002439735.1 Firmicutes bacterium UBA6418
GCACAGGCCGAAGCAAGATTCCTGATGCTTTCCGTCAACAACATCCTGGCGCCGAAGGACGGATCTCCGATCACGACACCGACACAGGATATGATCCTGGGCAGCTACTATCTGACACACCCGGGCGTAGAAGAAAGAAACACTTACGCGGAAAAGGGCGACGGAAAAGTTTTCACGGATCTGGATGAAATGCTGATGGCTTACCAGAACGGTACGATCGGCATTCACGCGAAGGTCAAGGTCAGAATGTTCCTCGACGGAGACGAAAGAGGCAGACTGGTAGAATCCACGGTCGGTCGTTTCATCTTCAACCAGGGTATCCCGCAGGATCTGGGCTTTGTAGACAGAGAAACAGACCCATATTCGCTGGAAGTTGACTTCCTTTGCGACAAAAAGAAACTCGGCGTGATCATTGACAAGTGTTACCGCAAGCACGGCAACACCGGCACTGTGATCATGCTGGACTACATCAAGTCCATGGGTTACAAATATTCCACCAGAGCAGCCGTGACCATCAGTGTCAGCGATATGGAAATTCCGGAACAAAAGGAAGCCATTATCAAGGCAGCAGAAGCGGAAGTTGATAAATATGAAAAAGCATTCCGTTTGGGTCTGATGTCCCCACAGGAAAGATACGAAGCGATCATCAAGATCTGGTCCAAGGCGACCGACGATGTGGCGGACGCGCTGATGGAGTCCCTGGGACCTCTGAACAACCTGTTCATTATGGCAAACTCCGGAGCCCGTGGTTCCAAGAACCAGATCAAACAGGTCGGCGGTATGCGTGGTCTGATGGCCAACGCGACCGGTAAAACCGTAGAGATCCCGATCAAGTCTAACTTCCGTGAGGGTCTGTCCATCCTGGAATATTTCATCTCTTCTAACGGCGCGCGGAAAGGTCTGGCCGATACTGCGTTGCGTACAGCCGACTCCGGTTATCTGACCAGACGTCTGGTTGACGTGTCCCACAACGTGATTGTCAGAGAATTCGACTGCGGCACGGATGAGGGCGTGGAGGTTCGGGCTTTCACGGACGGCAAGGAAGTCATCGAACCGCTGAAGCAGCGGATCGTCGGCAGAGTTGCGCTCAATGATATCATCGACCCGATCAGTGGTGAAGTGATCGTGGAGCAAAACGCGGAGATCCTCGAAGCGGAAGCGGAACGCATCGAAGCCTGCGGCATTGAAAGCGTTGCTATCCGTTCGGTCATGACTTGCCGCTCCAGAACCGGCATCTGCGTAAAATGCTACGGACGCAACCTGGCAACCGGCGAAGAGGTTAACATTGGGGAAGCGGTTGGCATCACGGCGGCACAGTCCATCGGTGAACCGGGTACGCAGTTGACGATGCGAACCTTCCATACGGGCGGTGTAGCCGGTGGCGACATTACTCAGGGTCTTCCGAGAGTTGAAGAACTGTTCGAAGCCAGAAAGCCAAAGGGTCTTGCGGAGATCTGCGAAGCCGATGGTACGGTCGTTTCCATTGAAGCGAGAAAAGATAACAAGACCGAAGTGCGTGTACGCGGTGAGGAAGAGGATCGAACCTATATCATCCCTTACGGCGCGCGGATCAATGTCAAAGAGGGCGATCAGGTCTTTGCAGGCGGACAGATCACACGCGGGCCTCTGAATCCTCATGATATTTTAAGATTGAACGGTGTCGAGGGCGTATATCAGTATCTGCTCAAAGAAGTACAGCGTGTATATAAGCAGCAGGGTGTAGATATCAACGATAAACACGTTGAAGTCATCGTCAGCCAGATGCTTTCCAAATATAAGATTGAAGATGCCGGTGATACGGATCTGCTTCCGGGCGGTTTGTACGGTAAATTCGAGATCGAAGAGGCCAATGCCAAGGCACTGGAAGACGGCGGCGAACCATGTGAAGCCAAGCGGATTTTGCTGGGAATTACCAAGGCGTCTTTGGCCACCAATTCCTTCCTGTCAGCGGCATCCTTCCAGGAAACCACCAGAGTCCTGACCGATGCGGCGATCAAGGGCAAGAATGATAAGCTGCTCGGACTGAAAGAAAACGTGATCATCGGTAAGCTGATTCCAGCCGGAACCGGTATGAAGCGATACAGGAACATTGAGCTGGATTACGGCGTCAATGCGGAAATCATGGAGAACTTTGAGAGACAGCAGGCAGAAGAAGCTGCTCGCGCGGCTGCGGAAGAACGCGCCTTCCTTGAAATGCAGGCGCAGGAAGAAGCCGGCGTAGAGGGAGTCGAACCTGCGGGAATCGCCATGTATGACGAAGAGGACGATTCGGACGCAGCGGCGATTGTGCCGGAAACCGCAGATAAAGCTGCGGAATCAGACGCGATAGATGCAGAAGGACGTGACCGTGAAGAAACGCAGCCGGAGGAAGAATAAAACCTCAGGTGTGCAAAGACAACAAATGCAAATGGAGCGGAGAAATCCGCTCCATTTTGTGGATTTTTTGTAAAAAGTGTTTCGGTATATTTTTGAAAGGATAGGGGGAAAATGACAAAGGACAAGATCTTTGAAAGCAAGGTCGATGTGATCAAATACAAGGTCATGCGGGAACTCGCACGGCAGACCTGGGCAGGCAAGGACGCATTCATGGCCTTTAACGAGATTGCCAATGTAGTCGTCCAAAAAGGTGAACCACCAATACGCTGCTGCATCTACAAAGACCGCGCGATCATCGCGGAGCGGATCCGCATCGGTCTTGGTGAATATCACGGAAGCAAGGATACCGTGCAGGTCGTAACGATCGCCTGCGACGAATGTCCGAAGTCCGGACATGTGGTGACCAGCCTGTGCAGGGGCTGCCTGGCGCATTACTGCAGGGAGGTCTGCCCCAAAGACGCCATCGCCATCGACACCAAAGGCTATGCGCATATCGATAAGGAACGCTGCATCGAGTGCGGTCGCTGCGCTTCCGCCTGCAAATACCATGCGATCACCAATATGATCCGACCGTGCGAAAAATCGTGCCCGGTTCATGCCATCAGCATGGATGATGACGGCAGCGCCAAGATCGATCAGGAGCGATGCATCGTCTGCGGTGCTTGTGTCTATGAATGCCCGTTTGGGGCGATGAACGATATCTCCGGCATGGTGCGCGTGATCCATGCGATTCAGGATAAACAGCAGAGCATGCGGCGTATTCACGCGATTGTCGCGCCGGCAGTGGCCGCGCAGTTTTCCGGCGTGACGACGGGACAGGTCTTCCGCGCGATCCTGGCACTTGGCTTTGACAGCGTGACCGAGGTTGCCGGCGGTGCGGATGAAACCGCGCTTGCAGAGGCGGAAGAACTGCTGGAACGAGGCTTTTTGACCAGCTCCTGCTGTCCGGCGTTTGTGGAGTACGTCAACGTCGAATTCCCGATGCTGGCAGGCAAGGTATCCGATACGCCCTCACCGATGGTTATGACCGGAAAACGCATCAAAGAAGAGGATCCGGACGCGTTGGTGGTCTTCATTGGACCGTGCATCGCGAAAAAATATGAATGCAAGACCGACAAAGCCAGTCCGTATGTGGATCATGTACTGACCTTCTCCGAACTGCGGGCGCTGTTTGACAGCCGTGATCTGGATCTTGCGGCAATGCCCGAGAGCGATCCGCAGGACGGATCCTGCTTTGGGCGAGGCTTCGCGCAGAGCGGAGGCGTGACCGCGGCGATCCGAGAAGCGCTGAAAGAACTGGGTCATGAGGATTTTGAATTCAAGCCGGTAATTGCCAACGGCGTAGAGGAATGCCGCGCGGCGCTTCTTAAGGCCAAGGCCGGAAAACTGGACGGTAATTTCATCGAGGGCATGATCTGCGAGGGCGGCTGCGTGCGCGGCAACGGTACGCTGGTCAACAAAAAGAACACGGCGCAGCATATGAAGGCCTACTGCGAGGCCAGCTGCCGCAAAACCTTGAAAAATACAAAATAGCAGTTGACACGGGTATGGATTTTCTGCTATAATTATAAGCGCTTTCGAGCAAATTCGGCCTGAGGACTTGACAACAGGTCGTTTTGGCTTGAAAAAATAAATTCAGATTTCAGAAGAAAGGAGAAAAAGGATGCCTACTATAAACCAATTAGTACGCGAAGGTAGAACCAGTGCTGCGAAGAAGTCAACAGCTCCTGCTTTGAACAAGGGTATGAACTCTCTGAAGAGAGTTGCGACTGACACACATTCCCCACAGAAAAGAGGCGTTTGCACTTCTGTTAAGACAGTAACTCCGAAAAAGCCTAACTCGGCTCTGAGAAAGGTTGCCAGAGTTCGTCTGACCAACGGTATTGAAGTAACTGCTTACATCCCGGGCATCGGCCACAACCTGCAGGAACACAGCGTTGTTCTGATCAGAGGCGGCAGAGTCAAAGACCTTCCGGGTGTAAGATACCACATCGTAAGAGGAACCCTTGATACCGCAGGCGTGAACAACAGACTGCAGGCTCGTTCCAAATACGGCGCGAAGAGACCGAAAGCGAAGAAGTAAGATTTTCGCCCGGTAAGACGAAAAACGCGGTAGAGCATTCTTTTCAACATAAAAGAAGCGCTCACGGTCATCCGAAAGGATTGATCGAGTACCCCGTCAGCAAAGACTGGCCAGAAGCGCGATTGCAGCCTGACCAGAGTAATCCGCATGCCGCGGAGAAACGCCCGCGCGGGCAGATTTTCCTAAGAGACATGAGGGTGAAGCAAAGTGCAATTGAAACGTTATTTTTTAGTTTGCAGATCGTTCCGTACTAGATAAGACAGACTCGGAATGATCCGGCGAGGAGGGAAGAGAAGTGCCAAGAAAAGGTAATGTACCAAAGAGAGATGTACTTCCGGATCCGGTTTACGGAAGCGTAACTGTTGCGAAACTGATCAACAGCATTATGCTGGACGGTAAAAAAGGAACTGCACAGGCGATCGTCTATGGTGCGTTTGATATGATCAAAGCACAGACAGGCGAAGAACCTTTGGAAGTATTCGAAAAGGCAATGAACAATATCATGCCTGTATTAGAAGTAAAAGCCAAGAGAATCGGTGGTGCGAACTACCAGGTTCCGGTTGAGGTAAGACCGGAAAGAAGACAGACCTTAGGTCTGAGATGGCTGACCAAGTATACCAGAGCCAGAGGCGAAAGAACCATGGCGGAAAGACTTGCAAAAGAGCTTATGGATGCAGCGAACAACACAGGCGCATCGGTAAAGAAGAAGGAAGATACGCATAAGATGGCTGATGCGAACAGAGCGTTCGCACACTTCAGATGGTAATCCGGGTGCAGGTTTTGAACGAACAAACAAATAAGAGAAAAGTAGAAGGGAGGATATACGTATGCCAAGAAGTTTTCCGTTAGAAAAGACAAGAAATATCGGTATTATGGCTCACATCGACGCGGGCAAGACTACCACGACTGAGAGAATTCTGTTCTATACAGGCAAGACGCACAAGCTGGGTGAAACCCATGAAGGTGCGGCGACCATGGACTGGATGGAACAGGAACAGGAACGTGGTATCACGATAACCTCTGCAGCTACTACAGCACAATGGAAAAATCACAGAATTAACATAATCGATACTCCGGGTCACGTAGACTTTACTGTAGAAGTCGAAAGATCTCTTCGAGTTCTGGACGGCGCAGTAACAGTACTTTGCGCAAAGGGTGGTGTTGAACCTCAGTCTGAAACAGTTTGGAGACAAGCTGAGAAGTACGGCGTACCAAGAATGATCTTTGTTAATAAAATGGACATTATGGGGGCAGATTTCTTTCGAGTTGTCCAAATGGTAAAAGACAGACTCAAGGCGAATGCCGTGCCGGTCCAATTACCAATCGGTGCTGAAGATAGTTTCATTGGAATTATCGATTTAGTAGAAATGAAAGCAGAGATTTATAAAGACCAGTTAGGTAAGGAATTCGAAATCACCGAGATTCCGGCTGACATGGCTGACCTCGCGCAGGAATGGAGAGAAAAGCTCATCGAATCCGTTGCGGAAACCGACGAAGAGCTGATGATGAAGTTCCTGGAAGGGGAAGAATTTACTGTAAAAGAAATCAAAGACGTAATCAGAAAGGAGACCATCGGAGGCCGTATGGTGCCGATGTTCTGCGGATCTGCTTACCGAAATAAGGGTGTCCAGATGATGCTGGACGGCGTTGTGGACTACATGCCGTCTCCGCTGGATATTCCGCCGATCAAGGGTATTGATCCGCTGACCGACGAGGAAGTGGAAAGAGTCGCTGATGATAAGGGACCGTTCGCTGCGCTCGCGTTCAAGATCATGGCTGACCCGTTCGTCGGCAAGCTTGCTTTCTTCCGGGTTTATTCCGGAACCCTTACAACCGGTTCCTACGTTTACAACTCCACGAAGGGCAAGAAAGAAAGAATCGGCCGTATCCTGCAGATGCACGCAAACCACCGTCAGGAGATCGAAGAGGTTTACTCCGGTGATATCGCGGCTGCCGTAGGTCTGAAGTTCACCACGACCGGTGATACACTCTGCGACGAAAAGCATGAAGTTATCCTGGAATCCATGAACTTCCCGGATCCTGTTATCGAAATCGCCATCGAGCCGAAGACGAAAGCAGGTCAGGAAAAGATGGGCATCGCGCTTGCGAAATTAGCAGAAGAAGACCCGACTTTCAAAACCTATACCAATGCAGAAACCGGTCAGACCATTATCGCGGGTATGGGCGAGCTGCATCTGGAAATCATCGTAGACAGACTTCTCAGAGAATTCAAGGTAGAAGCGAATGTCGGCAAACCTCAGGTATCCTACAAGGAGACCATCACCACAACCGCGGATGTGGACAACAAGTATGTCAAGCAGTCCGGTGGTAAAGGTCAGTACGGTCACGTTAAGATCCGAGTTTACCCGAGAGAAGCAGGCACCGGATTCGAGTTCAAGAATTCCATCGTCGGCGGTGCGATTCCGAAGGAATACATCCCGAAGATCGAAGAGGGTATCATCGAAGCAATGCAGAACGGTCCGATCGCAGGCTATCAGGTTGTCGATGTCGGCGTAGAGCTGTATGACGGTTCCTACCACGAAGTCGACTCCTCCGAAATGGCATTCAAGATCGCCGCTTCCATGGCATTCCGAGAAGCTGTCAAAAAAGCAAAACCGGTATTGCTGGAACCGATCATGAAGGTCGAAGTAACCGTTCCGGAACAGTACATGGGCGATGTCATCGGCGATATCTCCTCCAGAAGAGGCAGAATCGAAGGCTCCGACATGAACATGGGCGCTGTTGCGATCCGCGGCTTCGTTCCGCTGTCTGAAATGTTCGGCTACGCGACCGACCTGCGTTCCAAGACACAGGGTCGCGGCGTATACGTGATGCAGATGGATCACTTCGAAAAGCTGCCGGATAGCTTGATCGACAAAATCAATAAATAACCCATTATGATAGAAGAAACCTTTTACGGGAGGAAATGAAAAATGGCAAAACAAAAATTTGA
>DJPG01000035.1:0-9021 GCA_002439735.1 Firmicutes bacterium UBA6418
CCATCGTTATACCTCAATAATAAGTTGATTCTGCATCTTAATAAACGTCTTCCCGGCAGAAGCCGCGTTCATGGTATTGTGCTTATTTTTCATTTCCACATATACCGTATGAACCTTTCCCGCGTCGGGAATTTCCACTCCCTCAGGGTTTCTGTAAATTACATCCCAGCCGCCGCTTTCTCCGTTTGCGGGCACTTCGCAATGGTCTATATACTGAAAGATCCTTTGATGAAAATATCCAATGTCATTGTTGTTGGCTTTGTCTCGTTGGCGGAAGATTTCGTTGCTTACGATTTCTTCCCATGAAGAGCGATATACCGTTTTATCAAAAATCAGTTTAATCGGATCAATCAAATTTTTGTTAAAGCGTTTGAGGTCAAAAGACTCTAACTTCTCGCCATACTTCGCAATCGTCGCCCGAACATGCTTTTCAAAATCACTTTCGGAAATGAAGTTTAATCTCCACATTTTAAGGCCTCCAGTCCCTCTTTCATTTTCAATGCCACCTCATAGGCTAAATTTACCGGTACGGCATTGCCGACTTGTTTATATTGCTGTCCTGTGCTTCCGCAAAATTCCCATTCGTCAGGAAACGTCTGGCATCTTGCGTTTTCTCTGACTGTAAACGGTCGCGCTTCTAGCGGGTGACAGCGGTCGGTTTGTTTTTGGCTTGGCGAAGTAAGGACAGTTAAGGATGGCTCGTCCAGGCTCAGCCTTCGAAGGATTCCGGTTCTGCCGCCCTCCATGTTCCAGCAGCTTTTCATATATTCTTTCGCTTTATCTTCGGGAATGTCACGCCAGTATCCGCCCGGGGGAACCATTTCGAATATCGCTTTTTTATACTCTGAATAATTTGTTCCTGCACTCTCGGGGCAGTCCAGCAGAATATCTCTTAGTACAGGCCTATACGCATGTGGCTTTGGAAATTCAAAATCAATTTTTCCTGCCAGATCATTCCGGATTCCAATGGTTATGAGTCTTTCCCTCTTTTGCGGAACGCCGTAGTCCCATGCATTCAAGACACGAATTTGATTCTCGTTGATGGTATATCCCGCTTGCTTAAAAATGGATAATATCGTTTGATAGGTTCTCCCTTTGTCATGACTTCTTAAACCCTTGACATTTTCAAAAAGAAACATCTTGGGCTGGAGCTTCTCTAAAAACTTTGCATAATGATAAAACAAAGTTCCTCTTGCGTCTTCAAGTCCGAGCCTGTTCCCTGCATAGGAAAACGATTGGCATGGTGCTCCTCCTGACAGTAGATCCAGCTCTCCTTTTTTGATGGAAAAAAATTCTTCCAAATCCAATTTTGAGATGTTGGCTATGTCATCATGAATGACGCGCCAATGCGGCCGGTTCTTCTGCAAGGTGTCCGCCGCATCCTTATCGAATTCGATCAGCCCCAGAGTTTCAAACCCTGCCTTCTCCACACCTAATGCCAAGCCCCGGCTCCGGCAAATAATTCTATTGTTGTTAATTTTTTCTTGCATTGCTGATGAGCGGTTGTCATATGATCTCCAAAAAGATTTTGTATGCAGCTTTCCCTGCGGCAGTGTCGCAGGGACGATGGATGATACCATTATAGCATGTAAAAAACATTTGTTCAATTTTGTTTCGTTATTTATGGTAGGTTTCGTGCCGGTTGATCTTAAACGCGCGGTAGATCTGTTCCAGCAGGATCACGCGCATCATCTGGTGCGGAAACGTCATCCTGGAAAAGGAGAGCTTGAAGTCCGCCCGTCCGGAAACCTCTTCGCTAAGGCCGAGGCTGCCGCCGATGACAAAGGCCAGATTGCTCTTGCCCTCCAGGGAAAGCTGCGCAATCTTATCCGCAAGCTGCGGCGAATCAAGCATTTTGCCGAGAATCTCCAAGGTGATCACATAGGTTCCCGGTTTGATCGCTTTGAGAATTTCTTTTCCCTCTTCCTGCTTAACGATGGCTTCCTCTGCCGCGGACGCCTTGTCCGGCAAGCGGGATTCCTTGAGTTCCGTGATCTGTAGCGTGCAGAAGCGCGATAAGCGCTTCGCATACTCGTTGATCGCCTCCGTCCAATATGTTTCTTTTAACTTACCGATGCAGATGATCTGTATGTTCATGTGCTCTCCTGTCTAAATCGTCAGCAGCCTGCCGATGCCCTCGCGCTGTGCCACTTCTACGGTCAGGTCTTTGCCGATATAATAGCCGTGTTCCTCCAGAATGTTTCGGATGGTCAGCATCGCCTGTGCGGGGCTGTTATTGTCCTTGGACAGATGCGCGAGCAGAACCTGCGGCCGCCTGTCGTCGTCAAAGTCAGCCAGATACCGGCTCAGCACCTCCCCGGTCGTTTCGTTGGACAGGTGTCCGCGGTCGCTGAGGATGCGATGCTTGACGCTGTACGGGTATTTGCCGTACAGCAGAATGTTTTTTTCATGGTTGGCCTCGATGACCAGAATATCCGCGCCGCGGATCGCCGTGAAAATTTCCTCGGTCATGCAGCCGGTATCGGTCACGAGCGCGATCTTCCGTCCGCCTTTTTGAAAGGTATAGCCAACCGGCTCTGCCGCATCGTGCGAAATGGCAAACGCGCCGATTTGCAGGTCTCCGATCGTAAAAAGATCGCCGCCGCGAAGGAGTTCAAACGGCTTGCCCGCCGTCTGCGGATGCTTCTCTGCTACAAATTCATAAGTGCCGCGTGTCGTGAACACCGGCCTGTGATAGTTTTTTTTGGAAAGCAGGGTGCCGATACCCTTGATGTGGTCGACATGCTCATGCGTCAGCACGATGCCGTCCAGTTCCGCGCACGAAAGGCCGCAAGCCGCGAGGCTTTCCTCTGTTTTTTTCGCGCTGATGCCGATATCGGCAAGAATCCGTGTATTCCGGCTTTGTATCAAAAAACTGTTCCCTGCGCTGCTGCTGGCAAAAGAACAAATCGCTAGTTCCATGCTGCTTGGTATCCTTTGCTGTGATGTGTAGTCTGTGCCGCGTTTCTGCCGTCGCGTCCTGCTCGGCAATCACTATGTAAGGGTATTATACCATAAATTCTTTTGGTTGTAAAATCCGCGAAAATAGTCCATAATAAGGGTAATGCCGCGTAGAGCCATGTGGAGGCACATGCCAGGCGCGTGGGATTTTTTCCCCTCGCTGCTCTGCAACGCAATATCGACAAAAGGAGTTTTGATGAAATGGCGATTTTAAGAATCTATACGGACGGTGCCTGCTCCGGCAACCAGTCCGATCAGAATATCGGCGGCTGGGGCGCGATTCTCGAGTACGGCGAGCACCAAAAAGAGCTGTTCGGCGGACAGGCCAACACGACCAACAACCGCATGGAACTGACTGCGGTCATCGAAGCGTTTCAGGCGCTCAAGGCGCCGGGGCAGAAGATTGAAGTGTTCACGGACAGTTCCTATGTGGCAAACTGTTTCCGCGAGAAATGGTATGTCGCGTGGGAAAGAAATCGCTGGCGCAACGCTGCCAAAAAATCTGTGGAGAATCAGGAGCTCTGGAAGGAGCTGTTGGCGCTTGTCCGTCAGCACGAGGTACGTTTTTTTCGCGTCAAGGGTCATGTCAATCTTTCCAGCAAATCAACAAACTTTGCCGCGCTCTACGAAAAGTTCCTTGGCTGGAACGGTCCTGCTTTCAGCTTTGAGGAATTCCAATATGTCACCAGAATGAACAACCGCGCCGATGAACTGGCGAACATGGGGATCGATCAGGTGCGCAACGCAGAAGCTTCCAATCCGAGCCAACCATAAAATCCGCGCAAAGACTTCGTGAATTCGGAGGGTGTGATTTTCAGACGTTCAGCCACAGCCGAAGCAGCCCGAGTATCAGCATGTGCGCAGGATAAAAGGCATAATTAAACCACTTGTTCTGCCGTCCCCGCTCCCCATTGTAGGTCAGCACCAATCCGAATCCAAGCAGCGCCCAAGGCTCTTTGTACATGGAAATCATACTGAGCGGAATGGCCACAGCTCTCCGCGCACGGAAGATATAAAAGAAATAGCCGGTGAGAATCGCATGATGCTCGTAATCCACGCCGGTGAGCATAGCCACAAGGCACATGCCCGCTACGATCAGGAACGATAGTATATACCATGGTACCTTCGTTATTTTTTCTTTCAGTATGTCAATGCTCCAAAGGGTGCACAGAACCAGAGAAAAGGTAAACAGGATATTATTCCAGTTTGGTTCAAAGAACATCCGGCTGGAGAACAGGTCAAACGGCACCTCTGTCACGACAGCGAACCCAAGCATGGTGCCAAGGTACTTTGCTCTGCTGTGCGTCCAGAAAAAACCTTCCACCACAAAAAAGATAAACAGTGGAAAGGCGATCCTGCCGAGAATGTCAAAGACGTTACTGACCGCCAAAAGTATCCCACCATCCAGATATGGGTAGATCAAAGCCTTGTTCACATGGTCGATCAGCATGGAGAGCATGGCGATATATTTTAGCTGCGCTCCATCAAAGATTTGTATCCTATGAAAAAGGTTGCTTCCGTTTTGTGTGATCGGTTTATGCATATCCGCTCCTTTTTGCAGCATTTGCTCGTTGCTTCCGTTCTGCGTCTACTTTCTTTTGCGAAATCAAGCTTTCGTAATTTTGAATTGAATATTATGATACCCGAAGTCGATACAAAATACAAGATTTTTTTGCGCCTTAGCTACGGATCGATCCATATGCGATCGCAAGACCGGAAACCCCTCGGCACGGTTTTTATGTATTGACGGAAGCGCCGGGCGAACATCTTTTGTGCTCGCCCGGCGTTTCCTGTTTCGGTTTGGTTCTTTTGTTCTAATGCAATTTCATCGGCTCTGCCTTCTGTATCAGGCTTCCGGGACTTCGTACGCGATGCCTAAATCATCCAGTACGGATGTAACGAACGCTTCATCAGCTCTCGCATCCTCGGCAAGGAACGCAACATCTTCCGCGGTCAGCGGGTTTCCCTTCGCCTTGGCTGCCGACCTCTTGATCAGGGATCTTCGCATGTGGTCAAGATCTAAGTCCTTCACACGGAACAGACCCGGATCCATCGGCAGGATGACGTTCTTGCCCGGAATATCTTCATCCGGTGTGCCGAAGCGTACATCGATCCCGTTCTTTCTCGCAAAGTCAAGCTGCGGCTGGATGTGCTTGCCGGCACCGGTGTACTCGGTTTCCGTTACGACGATGATCGCGTCTTCCGGCAGCTGCTGTGCCAGCGCAAAGGCTGCCGCCAACGCGGTATTTCCGGCAGGGCCGCGTTCCAGTCCTTCCAGGTTCGCCAGCATTTCGGTCATGAACATGACTTCACCCTGTGTCGTGCCTACATAACGATCCATGTAGCGGAGCGGCCTTGCCGCGGATCTCGGCACGTCTCCGGTGTCCGGATTTGTCGCGTGCGGTACGCCAAAGCCCGTATGTCCGGTCGTGCAGCTTTTCTTATTGAAATCTTCATCTGACGCCATCGAAAGTCCCGTCAGGTCGATGGATGCCGCAACCACCTGCGTATCCGCAGCGCCTGCTTTGCGCAGGCCTCTGGCGGTTCCGGTCACCATGCCGCCGCCTGCCTGTGTGCAAACGACCATCTCCGGATCCTTACCGTATTTTTCTCTGCACTGGGTCGCAATTTCATAGCCCAGTGTTTCCACGCCGGCAATGCCAAATGGAGAATACAGAGAAGCGTTGAAATATCCGGTATCCTCCATGACCGAAAGGTGTTCATAGAACAGCTCCGGTCCAACGGTCAGCTGGATGACTTCTGCGCCGAGTGCTTCGCACTTTCTTGCTTTTTCCACGATCTCCGGTTGCCCGACACCGTGGGAGTCATAGCATTCCTGTACGATGATACATTTCATGCCCTGCATCGCTGCCTGGGAAGCAACGGCTGCGCCGTAGTTCCCGGAGGTTGCGGCAATGACACCTTTATAGCCCAGCTTCTTGGCGTGCGCAACCGCGCAGGCCGCGCGACGATCCTTAAAGGAGCCGGATGGGTTCGCCGCTTCGTCCTTCGCAAGGATGGATGCGCCATAACCCGGTTTTGCGTATTTTCTTGCCAGTGCGGTGATATTGCGAAGCTCCAGCAACGGCGTATTGCCGACGCCGGTTCTGGACTGAATCTCGCAAACCTGATCGATGGTGTAGCCGGTCGCTTTCATGAGACCTTCATAATCGAACGCGACAGAGCCGGATTCAAACTGTTCAAAGTCCAATCCTAAGGATTCCTTCATAATTTCCGCGGATCTTCCGAGTACGGAGCTGTAATCTTTCGCAAGTGCCATTATGCTTCACCTCCGAATTTCATAATATTTCTGAGAATCTTATCAATCTCGATGATTTCCGGAACAAAGTCGCCGTAGCTGTGTGTATAGTGCGGGTTCTCTTCGATGAGCGTACCCTTTTCGATGCGGCCGACCGCGGTTTCCACGCTGACGATATCGCCGATTTTTGCTTCGTCTTCGACTAAAGATCCCTTCGTCCACATTTCAAGATCACAGTGCTTGGTGTCCTCCGGGAGCTTTGCAGTTCTTTCTTCGGCTTTGAGTACCACAGCGTGGATGCGTACCCAATCTCCTTTTTTTGCCATGATAGTTCCTCCTTCACAATCTGCGTGATACTTTGGTTCTATGTCACACAGCGGCGGTTTCCCGCCGCTGTGTAGTTTTATTTGCTTACAGACCCGTCTGAATGGTTCTTTCAATAATGTTCTCCTGAATGTTTTCCTCAAGATTTACGAAGAATGCGGAGTAGCCTGCTACACGAACGAGCATATTGCGGTAGTTTTCCGGGTGCTTCTGCGCATCTCTTAAGGTTTCATTGTTCACGACGTTGATCTGCATATGGCTGCCTCTCATGCCAAAGTGAGCCTTCAGTACTGTTTCCAGGATGTCGATACCCTTTTCGCCCTCTACGATCTGCGGGTCAAACCGCTGGTTGAGCAGCATACCTGCCTGGAAGTGGCTCTGATCGATGGAGTCAAGAGACTTCACGACCGCAGTCGGTCCGCATACATCGCAGCCGATCATCGGGGAAGCGTTATCCGCAAGCGGGGTAAACGCGTGTCTGCCGTCCGGCGTTGCCGTGATGTTCTTGCCGAGCTGTACGTTGTAGGACTGCGTCGCGCACAAGGATGTGAACACGCCGCCTCTGCCGCTGGTGTACTTCTTGATCTCAATGTCCGCGCTTTCCGCAGCGAACTGCGCGAATTTATCCGCGTCCGGATTGTCGTTGCCATATTTCGGCGCCTTGTTGATGAGCATCTGACGGAGATTTTCCTTGCCCTTGAAGTCGGTTTCCAACAGGTTCATGAGCTCATCCATTGTGATGTAGTGCTTCTTGAATACGCACTCTTCGATCGCCGCGAAGGAGTCCGCGATGTTTGCAAGACCGGTTACGGCGCTGACTTCCCATCTGTGGTCGCAACCCTTATCCTGCAGAAGTCTGCCTTTTTCGATGCAGCCCTGCGTGAAAGCTGACGCAATGAGCGTCGGCATCGTATACGCATGAATGGACACCAGGCGGTTGAACTTGCCGACAAACCGCTTCATAAAATACGCAAGCTGTTCCAGGTAAGCTTCCTGAAGCTGCTCGATCGAAGTAAAGGTCCGGACATCGCCGGTCTTCGGTCCAAGCTGCTTGCCGGTTACCGGGTCAACGCCATTGTGGAGCGTGATTTCAAAAACCTTGATCGTGTTGAAGAAACCAAGCATCGACTGGTAGTCGGATTGTCCCGGAACGATCGGCTCCGTGCATCCGGACGGAACCCAATCGCGTGCCTGTTCCAGGGTGAAGCCCAGATCCATGAGCGCAGGGATACCGTTGTTGTCGTCGAAGAAAGCCGGGTGGCTGCCACCTTCGAGCGCGACCTTGATCGCAAGGCGGAAGGTTTCTTCGTCCACATGTTCATGATAGCGGAACGAGACCGGCGGCTCCTTGGTCTGCAGATCTTCCATGCCATGGAGAATGAGGCGCGTCAGGTCATTGCAGGCGTCGCTTCCATCCGGCTTCTGACCGCCGATGGCCATCTGGATATAAAGCGCGCAGCCCGGGTAGGCACCGGATTCATATTCGTCTCTGAGATACCACATTTCTTCAATCCGGAGCTTGAGTTCGTGAATGATGTCACCGAGTTCCTGCTCCGGAACGCCTGCCGCGATGTCCTTTTCGTAGAACGGATACATATACTGGTCGAATCTGCCGAGCGGATGAATATATCCCATGTTCTCGGTCATGATCGCGTCGTGCGTCAAAAGCACAAGCTGCGCAGCCTGTGTGAAATTCTGCGGCGGATTCTCCGGTACGACTCTGCAGTTTTCCGCGATGGTTTCGTACATTTTTTTCTGTGCGGGATCCTGGCAGCCGGCTGCAAGCTCATCCGCCAGATCCGCATAACGGTGCGCCAGTGTGATCACAGCCTCCATCGCCGTAATCATGCCCTCCCACTTGATTCTCTGATCCGTGTTTTCGATGGTCATATCGTCATGGAGCGCCGCGATCTTCTCTTTGCATTCGTCAATATAGTAGCGGTAGCCTTTCTTAACGAGGTTCTGATAGTCAGGCGCATGGCACATGGTGGAGCATTTCTGGATTCCTCTGGTAAAGAGACCGGCATTCACTAATTCATGTTCTTCTTCGGTCATAATCGCGTCGGTATAATCGCCAAACGTGTGACCTTGCCAAATCTTCGCGATTTCTCTGAGCTCATCCTTTTCGCCCGGAAGATACTGGAACGGGTCGAATTGGCGCGTGTCGAAGGTCTCGGTAGCTTCCGGAAGCCAGTCGATGATCTCAGGAAAAATCGGAACCGCGTGTGTCCTGGATGCGAGGCTGCCTACCAAAAGCGAATCTTCTTCGATGTAGATCTTTCTGGTCTCGCAGAAAAGCTTGAAGAGTTCGGCTCTTCTGCGGACGATCGGCTCCATGGACGGCGTCTGATAGAACTTCGTCGCGATTCTTGCCCGATCGAGGCAGATGGTCGGCGTTGTATTTCGGATCCGGTCTCGGATTTTTTCAATTCTCGGTGATAACATGATGGGTTCTCCTTTCTGGATGGTAGCATGTT
>DJPG01000035.1:9101-22560 GCA_002439735.1 Firmicutes bacterium UBA6418
TTCTTACAGCCCTGTCTGAATGGTTCGGTCGATGATGTTGTTCTGAATTTCCTCACTCAGGTCAACGAAGTATGCGGAGTATCCTGCTACACGAACGAGGATGTTCCGGTACTTATCCGGTTCTTTCTGCGCGGCACGCAGGGTCTCGTTATCCAGTACGTTGATCTGGATATGGAAGCCGTTCTGCGCGAAGTGCGCACGAAATACGGTTTCGATGATATCAAGACCCTTTTCACCGGCTACAACCGCAGGGTCGAACCGCTGGTTCAACAGAAGTCCGCTCTGCGGTACCAGTTCGTCGCAGCGGGCAAGCGAGTTCACAACTGCAGTCGGGCCGTGTACATCCATGCCGGTCATCGGGGAGGCATTATCCGCGAGCGGTGTCATGGAGAGTCTGCCGTCCGGTGTTGCACCCGTCTGCTTGCCCATTTCGACGTTATAGGATTGCGTTGCAACCAAAATCGTGAAAGGTCCGCCATGCGCGTCCGGTGTACGCTTCATGGAAGTCTCCAAGGTATCGATCAGCCAGTAGGAGTATTTGTCAACCTGTTCGATATCATTGCCGAACTTCGGCGCCTTGTTGATCAGGAGCTGACGCATATTTTCTTTGCCTTCAAAGTTTGTATCCAGCAGTTCGATCAGTTCCTGCATGGTCAGATAGTGCTTGTTGAAAACACATTCTTCGATCGCCGCCATCGAGTCGATCATGTTCGCGATACCCGCGACGCCGATTGCCGAATAGTGATGATAGGAACCCTTCTGCTGCAGGAGTTTGCCCTGCTCCGCACAGCCGACCGAGAAGCAGGAGCCGGTGATGGTCGGAAGCGTAAACGCGTGACCTGCCAGCGTACGATTTACCATGATGATGAATTTATCCATGAAGAAGTCAAGCTGCTTTCTGTAAGCTTCCATGACATCCTCCATGCAGGTAAATGTAGCCGGATCGCCGGTTTCGATGCCGAGCTTTTCGCCGTAAAGCGTATCATAGCCGTTGTGAAGCATGATATCGAGCACCTTGAGCGGGTTGAAATATCCCGGGTTGCTCTGGAAGTCCGTCTTACCGAGAACATGTGGCTCAATACAGCCGCAGATACCCCAGTTACGAGCTTCTTTCAGGGTGAAGCCAAGGCTGAGCAGGTAGCTGATCGCCGTGGTATCGTTATAGAATGCCGGATGTCCGCCGGTATCCCTTGCTGCCTTGATGGCGAGCCGGAACGTTTCCTCGTCGATATTCGGATGGAACCGGAACGAGATACAAGGTTCATCAGTCTGCAGATCCAGCATGCAGCGCAGGAAGATACGCGTCAGCTCATTGCAGGCATCCTGACCGTTTTCCAGTTGTCCGCCGAGCATGACATGCATCCAGAGCGGGCAGCCCGGGTCTGCCAGGGATTCTGCGTAGCAGCGGATGTTCCAAACCTCCGCGATCTTCAGTTTGAACTCATGAATGATCTCCGCGAAGTATTCCTCCGGCTTGCCTTCTGCGCTTTCCTTTTCATAGAACGGGTACATATACTGGTCGAAACGACCGAGCGTGTGATCGCCGCCGGCGGCTTCCAAGGTGATTGCCAGATGGTTCATCCATACGAACTGTGCAGCCTGCAGGAAGTTTGTAGGCGGATTTTCCGGTACGGTTCTGCAGTTTTCCGCCATCGTCAGCAGCTCCTGTTTACGCTTCGGATCGGTACAGGTCTTTGCTTGTTCCTCCGCCAGATCCGCATAACGATGGGAGAATGCGATGATGGCTTCCATCACGATGATCATGGATTCCCATGCAATACGCTGTTCCATATCGTAGACATCTTTGACGACATGATTTGCCAGTCTCTCTTTACAATAATCAATGTACCAGCGGTAGCCGCGCTTGATCAGATTGTCATAGTCCGGAGAGTGGTTCATCGTGGACTGGTTGGAAACGCCGTGAGAGAAGATCTTGGCGTCAAGCATCTGGAGGATGTCATCGTCCATCAGGTGCTTCGCGTAATCACCGAAAGTCTGACCTTTCCATTTTTCTACGATTTCTCTGAGTTCCTGCTTTTCCTCTTCACTGCGGAAAACAAGATGATCCGAAGGACGTTTGTCGAGTGTATCAAAGTCTTCATAGAGCCATCTTGCGACATCCGGATGCATAACCGCGTTATTCCAACTGCCGCCCTGATGACCGGCAATCTGCGAGTCTTCATCGATAAAGATCTTGCGGTTTTCGAGGTAATAACGAAAAGCCTTCGCACGTCTTAAGATGTAGTTATCCATAGACGGGTGGCTGTAGAATTCTGTGATCAGTCTGGCGCGATCCAGATCGATCGTCGGCTGTGAGTTGCGCACTTTGTCGCTGAGTCTTGCAATTCTTTCTGATATCATAGTACAATCTCCTTCTTATTTTTTTTCATATAGAAACATTGTTTGCCATACGGTTTTAAGATCCGGTTTGCTGCCCGAACCAAATCCTGCATTTCTTCATCGGTCGGCGGTTTCACATCCGCAAGGGTGTAAGGAATGCCGAGCGAAGCGTACTTGGAGGCACCCAGGTTATGGTACGGAAGCAGCTCGTATTCTGAGATGTTCGGGATATCTTTTATAAAATCCGCGGTTGCCGTAATATTTTCCTCGCTGTCGTTCAGACCCGGGACGACCGGTGTACGGATGATGATCGGAATGCCTTTTGTGGCAATCGCCTTGACATTGCTGAGGATGATCTCATTCCCGACGCCGGTAAGTTCCTTATGTACAGCAGTGTCCATATGCTTGATATCGATGAACATCTCGTCGATGTAGTCCAGTGCTTTTTCAAAATCCTCAAAACGACCGTAGCCGCAGGTTTCCATGGTTGTGTGAACGCGATTCTGTTTGCATTTTTTGGCCGTCTGATAGAGAAGCTCCGGCTGCGTCAGTGGTTCACCGCCCGAAAAGGTAACACCGCCGCCTTTGATCTCATAAAAATAGCGGTCTTTGTTGACTTCCGTGAAGATCTCTTCCGCGCTCTTTTCTTCGCCAACGAGCTCCTTGGCTTCCGCGTAGCAGACCTCGGTGCAGGCGAAACAGCTTGTACAGGCGCTGCGGTCAATGCGCAATCCATCCTTCTGCGGATGAATGGCGTTTTCTTTACAGGCCTTGACACACGCGCCGCAGCCGATGCATTTTTTCGGAAATTCCATAATCTGCATCTGATAGGATTGCGACTCCGGATTGGCGCACCATTGGCAGCGCAGAGGGCAGCCCTTAAAAAATACGATCGTGCGCAGACCGACTCCGTCATGAATGGAACATTTTTGAATGTTGAAGATCAAAACAGCTTCCTCCTTCTTCAATTTGTTTGAAATATATCAATTTCAAACGCAAAACGCGTGCCAACAAATAGGGCTGTTGGAATTTCAATCTTTTTTCCTGCTCGTGCAAAAGGAGAAAAAATAATAGTGTAGCAAAAATACCCACGGTCAGAATGAGCTGTGTAGCAAAAGTATACACAAGAACGCATGTGAGGAAAAATGACCCACGCAGAGGCAAATTTTACTTGCATTTTTTGTTTTTTCGAGGCAAAATAAAAAAAAGGAGAGTAACCGCGATGGCACAATATCACGAATTTGCAGAAAAGGTGAAGGCGAAGATCGACCGAAAGATCAATTATGCGATTCACGGCAGGAACGATATGATAAAAAAAATGTTTTCCGTTCTGATCCAGCGGGAAAAAATCGCATCCTGCGGCTTCTTGGCTCTTTGTGCCGGAAACGGCTTAATCTTGTACTTCGCCTCTGAAAACCCCGGTGAGGATCTTTCGGGGTATCTGCTGCCGGAGGAGATTTTTAAGAATCCCGGCAGGGAGTTGCTGATTTTTGATCAGATTGGCGGCGGATACCGGATTCTGGCGCCGAACGAGCCGGAAATCGCTAAAAAGATCATTGCGACGCAGGAAGCCCTGAAGGCGCTGCTCAAAATCTTTGATACCAGCGAGATGAACAACCACAGGCTGCTGAATTTTTTGGATTTTGCGGACAATGCCATTGCGATATACGACAAAGATGCACGTCTGATGTTTGCAAATAAGATTTGGTGTCAGGACTTCAATATCGCGAATCCTTCCGATGCAATCGGCGTTCACGTGAATGATATTATGCAGCTGTTTCATGTCGAAATCACCTACCTGGAAGGAAAAGCATCCGCGACGAAATACAAAATCGTAGAAGTTCTCGAATCCGGCAGGGAAATTACCGACTGCGAAATACGCGTCAAACGTCTGACCACCAAAAAGCCGGCGCAGATCATCCTGAATGATATCTATCCGGTAAAGGACGAGACCGGTAATATTCTCGGGGTCTTTGAAATCACACGCTCCAGACAGCAGGAGATCGCACGCGCCAGAAAGATGATCGGTCTTTCCGCGGAATATACCTTTGATGATATCAAAGGAAAAAGCCGCATCATGCAGGAAAAAATCCAACTGTCCAAGGAGTATGCCAGATCATCCTACAGCGTGCTCCTCACGGGCGAAAGCGGAGTCGGAAAAGAACTCTTCGCACAGTCGATCCATAATTACAGCCAGCGGAAAAGCGGTCCGTTCGTGGCCATCAACTGTGCAAACTTTCCCGAAAACCTGATCGAAAGCGAGCTGTTCGGATATGTAGATGGCGCGTTCACCGGAGCTTCCAGGAAGGGACAGATCGGTAAATTTGAACTTGCGGACAAGGGCACGCTTTTTTTGGATGAAATCGGCGAACTTCCGTATTTATTCCAGTCAAAGCTTTTGCGTGTGCTGGAAACCTGGCGGATTACGCGGATCGGAAGTACCCACGAAATCCCGATCGATGTCAGGATCATTGCCGCGACGAACCGCGATCTGGAACAAATGGTAGCCGATGGCTTTTTTCGAGAAGACTTGTATTATCGGCTGCAGGTTCTCAATGTTGAGATCCCGCCGCTAAGAGAGCGAAAAGAGGATTTGAATTCCCTGGTGGAGGCCTTGATCGCACAGACTGTGGATTTATCCGGCAGCGTGAGCAAGAAGAAATTAAGCAAAGAAGCACACAAAGTCCTGATGGCCTATGACTGGCCCGGCAATGTACGGGAACTTCGGAACGTCGTCAACCGAGCCTGTATCTTATCGAAGGAAGATGAAATCTCTGCGGAAATCTTCTTGAAATGTATATCCCCAAAGAAACCGATCCTGGCGAGTGAAAGCGGCGTTACGCTTGGCGGACTCGAAAAAACGCAAGCGGAATTTGAAAACGCGCATGGCAGGTTGCTGCAGGAGATTTTCGAGACAACGAGCGGCAAGCGAGAAGAAATGATCCACTGCATGGATGAGGCACGAAGGAAATTCGAGAAAAGCCAGATCCGTCAGTTGTTAAAGCTTGCGGGCGGAAACAAAAAACAGGCGGCAGAATATATGGGTGTTTCGCGAAAGACCTTTTATCGTTTGCTTGAAAAATATGGCATCGCCTCAGATGCTGCCGAATCGTAGTGTCCTTGACCGCTTGCGCTTGCATATCTTGAATATATTGAAAGAAAAGAACCGGCTCCCCGCCGGCATCCGTAAATACGGTGCCGCGCGGGGAGCCTTGTTTTGTGTTTCTATGAAAATCAATGCCCTGAAATCGATTAAATACCTAAGAGGAATCCTTCCGGGAACGGATCCTTTGGATCAAGAACCCAGGTAGCAAAGCCGGTCACGCAGGCGTTGCCCGTGATACGAGGGCGAACTGCGGTCACTCCGCCGACATCCAGCACTTCTGCAATCTCGCATTTGAAACGAGAACCGATGACGCTTTCGTGAACGAAGCTTTCGCCGAGTTTCAGCTTTCCTTCATCGAAGAGAAGCGCGGCTTTTGCGGAAGTACCTGTCCCGCATGGCGAACGGTCGATAACCTTCGGCAGACCGACAACGCAATTTTGGATATCCGCGCCTTCACTCTTCGGCGGGCCGGCGAATTCCACATGTGTCACGCAGTTTACGAAATCCAGAGTCGGATGCTTAACCTCAACCTGCTCATTGATATCCTTGGCGATCGACTGCGCGATTTCGACCAGTCTCGGACAGTTTTTCGGTTCGATGGTTTCGCCTACTTCAGATACCGGAAGAATCGCGTAAACATTTCCACCCCAAGAAATGTCCATGGTCAGCGGACCAAAATCCTTCGTGTTTACGGTTACATTTCTCTTCAAAACCATCGCCGGAGCATTCAAGAAGGAAACCTCTTCCACAACACCGTCCGTTACCTTCGCCTCCACATCGACGACACCTGCCGGCGTATCCAGACTGATCTTTGTGATCGGCTCCGTAACTTCAACCAGACCGGCTTCGATCAACGCAACGGTCGTACCGATCGTGTCATGTCCGCACATCGGCATCCAGCAGCTTGATTCAAAATAAAGAATGCCGACATCGGTTCCCGGCGTACAAGGCTCGGTAATGAGGGTTGCGGACATGATCTCGCTTCCTCTTGGTTCATAGCATAAAAACTTCCGGAACCAGTCCTGTGTTTCTTTCATATACTCAAACTTTTCTGCCATCGTCTTGCCCGGGACATGACGGAAGCCGCTTACGACGGTTCGCGTCGGTTGACCGAGCGTGTGGGTTTCAATGGTTCTGACCATGTGCTTTGCTTTCATTTATAAATCTCCTTTCCAGTCATAACATCTAACAGCATTTCGTATATATGCTATATAAATTGAAGCTGTCCATAAAAAGTGCAATTTTTATGCCAGTGGGCAATCTGTGAACTGCCAGCCCTGAGATTCCGCGAAATGTATCAAAATGATACAAACTAAAACTTTTGTATGTATCAAAAATATACAACCTATTTGTTTCTTATGACAAAATAAAAATTTGACGAAAAAATCCGAAAAGAAACGTGTCAAAAATACACAAAACGTTCACAATCCGAGAACGAAATCGTTAAAAAGGCCTGAATCTCGGTCTTAAGGCACGTGAATTTCCGCAAGCGGAACAGCAACGCGAAAAAAGAAGACTGATGCCGGAAACCCGCAAAAATCCTTGTACTTTCTTGATTTTTCGACCGCAAAACCGACATGTAGACTCCTTGGCACAGATGTTGCGCAATATAGCGCAGGGGAAAGATAAAGTCCCGGCCGGATTTTACATGGATTTATCGTAAGTTTTACCATTTTTTATTGTTCATGAAGGAGGACATTATGTTAGAAGTGTTAAACAAAGTTGTCAACTTCCTGAATGGTTACATTTGGGGCGTTGGCATGCTGGTGCTGATCGTAGGAAGCGGATTGTACTTCACGATCAGACTGCATGGCTTCCAGTTCGCGCATTTCAAGGATATGTGGAGCAGAATCATTGACAAACAGCAATCGGATTCGGGGATCTCCGCGTTCGGTTCATTCTGTACGACGATGGCGATGCGTGTCGGTACCGGTAATGTTGCCGGTGTCGCGGTCGCGATCTATGCGGGTGGTCCGGGCGCATTGTTCTGGATGATTCTTGCGGGTATGACAAACTCCGCAGTATGTTTCGCGGAATGTACACTTGGCGTTCTTTACAAAACCCGCATTGACGGCCAGTATCGCGGCGGCGGTGCTTACAGTGCGGAGAGAGGTCTCGGATGGGAAAAATACGGCGCGTTCATGGCGCTGGTGCTGATGCTCGGAACTTCGATCTTCATGCCGGCTGCAGCCACCTACACCATCTGTGACGGATTCAAAAACGCGATTGGCGTTCCGATGTGGGTAAGCGCCTTGATCATTGCGCTGATTCTTGCGGTGGTCGTACTCGGCGGCATCAAGCGTATCAGTAGTGTCGCGGAGATGCTCGTACCGTTCATGGTCGGTGTCTATCTGATTGCAACGATCATCATTGTAGTTGTAAATATCACGGAGATTCCGGAAGTCATCAAAACCGTTGTAAGCTGCGCGTTCGCGAAAAACGCGGTATTCGGCGGAACACTCGGTGTAGCGATCCAGCAGGGTGTTAAGCGGGGTACCTTCTCCAGCGCATCCGGTATGGGCGAAGCGTCTCCGACCGCGGCGGCAGCAGAGACCAGTCACCCGATCAAACAGGGTATGGCAAACGCGGCAGGCGTCTGGCTGGATACCGTTATCGTATGCACGGCGTCCGGTCTCATGATTCTGTTAACCGACTGCTTCCACACAGCAACCGGATACGTCGGAACCGGCGCGCCGGATCTGGAATCCCTTGCGGCAACCGGAACAAACGGCGTTATCTTCGTACAGCTGGCATGCAAAACCGTTATGGGCAATATCGCACCGATCTTCATCGCGATCATGCTTGCGCTGTTCTCCTTCACCTGCCTGATCAGCTACTATTACGAAGCGGAAACCGCCGCGATGTACCTGTTCCAGGGCGAAGCAAAGCAGAGAATCCGTAAAACCGTTACCTGGATCATGCGCATCGGTATGCCGATTCTGATCTTCATCTGGGGCAACATCGATTCCGGACTCGCGTGGAACCTGTCTGACCTCGCGCTCGGAAGCTGCACCTGGGTCAATATGCTGGTCGTTCTTCTGCTGTCACCGAAGGTATTCGCCCTGTACAAGGATTACAGAGCGCAAATGGACGCAAGGATCGATCCGTACTACAATCCTGACAAGCTCTCCTGGAAGGGCGTCGATGTCGAGATGTGGAAAGATATCAATAAAGCTCGCATTGCAGAAGAAAAAAAGAATTAACAAACTGACAGCTTAAAACAAAAGAAATTTTCACAAGCAGGCTTGCCAAAATCGGCAAGCCTGTTTGTGAGTCAACATAAAAATATGTGGAAATCATAAATCTGACTGTCTCCTTTCATACCTACGGTGGTGTGGTGAAATCGGTAAGGGATGTCAGCTTTAACGTGCGCGAGGGAGAAATCCTCGGCATTGTAGGCGAAGAGCGGATGCGGCAAGTCCACAACGGGACGCTGTCTGGCGAAGCTTTACGAGCCGGCATCCGGTACAATCGCCTACAAAGGGGAAAATATTTTCCAATATACCCGTGAAAAAGAGCAGTCATTTCGCAAGAATGTGCAGATGATCTTCCAGAACCCGCATTCTTCTCTGAATCTGCGCATGATCTAAGTGTTGTCAAATACATTTCCGACCGTGTCATCGTCATGTATCTGGGGACGATGGTGGAATTTGCCGATGCTGAGGAGCTGTACGCGCACCCGCTGCACCCATATACACAGGTATTGCTCTCCTCCATTCCGGTGGCGGATCCGAAGCTGGTACGCGAGAAGCAGCGTATCATGGTCAAGGGCGAGATTCCAAGCCCGATCAATCCGAAAGACTGCTGCCGCTTTGCAGAGCGATGTCCATATGCGACGGAGGCGTGCCGCGCAAAACTGCCGGAGCTTCGAGAGGTAACGCCGGGACATTTTGTGGCGTGTCATATCGTGAAGTAGTGCGCTTCACAGAAGCTTCGAATCTTCGCGCAGAATATGCGTAAAATCAACAGGGCTGTCAACGAGCAAAAAATTATCGCTCATTGGCAACCCTGTTTGTTCTTTTTTTACGATCCGTTATTCCGTTCTTGCTACTCGCTACCTGCTATTCCGTCACGATATCGCTGATATCGATATCTTCGTTCTTAACCATCTTGTAGCTCGCGCCGTTAAAGAGGTCATACAGGATCGGTACCACCAAAAGCGTCAGCGCCGTCGCGTAAACCAGACCGCCGATGCAGACCAGCGCGATCGGCTGCATCATGTCAGTTCCGGCGGTCTTGCCGACCGCCATGACGATCAGACCCAAAATCGTCGTCAAGCTGGTCATCAGCACCGGACGCATACGCGTGGAGCCTGCCATGATGATGGCATCACGCTTCTCCATCCCGCGCGCCCGCAGCTGGTTCGTATAGTCTACGAGTACGATGCCATTGTTGACGATGACGCCGACGAGCAGGATCAGGCCGATCATCGCGATGATCGAAAGCTCCTTGCCGAAGAGCAGCAGCGCGAGCAATCCGCCCGTAAACGCCAGCGGGATCGTAAACATGACGATGAACGGCGATTTGAGCGACTGGAACTGCGCCACCATGATCAGATAGACCAGCAGGATGCCCAGCCCCATCATCGTCAAAAGATCCTGCATCGCATCCATGATCGTCTCATTTTCGCCACTGAATTCATAGGTCACGCCTGCCGGAAGCTTGAGATCCGCAAACGCCTTTTCAGCCTCCTGCGTGACCAGCGTCACATTGTGATCCTCATCAACCGTGCCGCTGACGGAAAGATACGTCCTCTGATCCATACGCGAAACCGACGGCAGCGTCTGTGTCTTCTGCACCTTGGCGATATCCTTGAGCTTCACGGTCGTCGTCTTGCCGTCCGCGTCGGTGCCTTCCAGCTCCAGATTTTTTAGGGACTTGAGCGTCGCGCTGCTTTCGTCTCCATTGGAAACCACGATATCATATGCGTCGCCGTCAAGCGTGATCGATGACGAATTTTTTTCGTAAGTCAGTGCTTTTGACAGCTGCGCGTAGACCTGCGCGACCGTCAGTCCGTTTTTCATTGCCTGATCCTTATCGACCACAAAGTGCAGCTCCGGCTCCGCATCGACCAGACCGTTATCGACCTCCGCGATGCCCTCGACCTTCTCCAACGCCTTTCCGGCAGTCTTGGCGGCCTTTTGGAGCTGCTGCTGATCGCTACCGAAAAGCCGGATGATAACACCCGATCCGCCGAGTGCGGAGGTATAGGAGGTCATCGACGACGAGCTGAGGATCTCTACCGTGCAGGCAAGATCCTTGCAGCTTTCTTCAATCTGATCCGCGATCTCGCCGCCGGACAGATCCGCCTTCTGATCCACGATCACATACAGGCTGACCTCGGTGTCAGAGGTCTCCGAGGAAAGCATATTGCCTGTAGACAGCATGCCGCCTGCGGTTTCGACGCCCTCGGTCTTTTCGATCCTGGCGAGCACCTGATCGGCCATCTTCTTGGTCTCTTCCAGGCTGGCCTCTTCGTCATTCATTTTCATGGTGCCAGAAAGCTGCGGAGTCGCCATATCCGGAATGAAGATGAAACCTTTTTGCAGAGTACCGTAGATGCTGTAGCCAAACAGCACGACGACCAGAATCAGCACCAGCGCCTTGTGACGCAGGTTCCACGCAAGCAGTCTGCGGTAGGCGCGCTTGAAGCCTTCAAAGCCCCTGCCCTCCGGCTTTGGCTCTTTGATGAACATCATCGATGCCATCGACGGCACCAGCGTCATGGCGATGATCAGGCTGGCAAACAGCGAATAGGTGACCGTCAGTGCCATATCGGTAAATAGCTGTCGGGTAATGCCCTGCACGAACACGATCGGCGCGAATACGCAGACCGTCGTCAGTGTCGAGGACGTGATCGCCGCGCCGACCTCTTTGGCTCCGGCCACCGCCGCCTTCTTCGGCGGCACGCCCGCACGGCGCAAACGGAAAATATTTTCGATCACGACGATCGAGTTATCGACCAGCATGCCGACCGCGACCGCCAGTCCCGAAAGAGAGATCATATTGATCGTGATCCCCGAGAAGTACATCAGCACGATCGCGAACGTGATACTGATTGGAATGCTCAAAAGCGTGATGAACGTCGGCTTGATATCTCTGAGGAAAAGTAGCAGGATGATCACCGCGAACAGCGCGCCATACGCCAGACTTTCGAGGATTGAGTGAATGATCAGGTAAATATATTCCCCCTGATCCATCAGCGTCGTAAAGGTCAGTCCCTCGTATTTGTCCGAAAGCTGCGTAAATTGCTCCGCGATATTGTCGGAAACCGTCGCCGTCGGATAGTTGGACTGCTTGGAGAACGTCAGCAACACCGCCGGATTACCGTCAATACTCGCATAGACCGCATCGCTGTTGTCACGCATAAACACATCCGCCACGTCGGACAGCTTGACATCACCCAGTCCATCGATATGGAACAGGTACAGATCCTTGATCTCCGCAAGATCCGTCAGTTCATCCCCGACACTGACCAGATACCGAACACCATCCTCCTGTATGTAGCCGGCCGGCATCGAGAAGTTCTGTCCCTGCAGCACGCCGGAAACCATATCCAGCGTGATCATCGAACCCAGACCTGCGTCCTCCAGCGATTGATTCCCGGCGGAATTCAGCTGTGCCATCGCGGAATTCAGCTGTGCTTTTTGCGATTTGAGCTGTGACTGCGCGGTATCCAGCTTCGCATAGGCGTCATCCAGACTCTCCTGCGCGGTATAGGTGCCGCGCTCCGCCTGCTGATAGGCGCTCTGCAGCTGTTCGACCTGCGCGGTTGCCTGCGTGCTGTCCATCTGCAGCATCGCCAGCTGACTTTCGACGTCCTTGAGCTGCTCCTGCAACTCCGGAAGCGTAATTCCTGCCTGCGATCCATAGATTTCCTGGGAAATCTGCGCGGTAATGGCAGCCTTGCGCCCTTCTAATGTCTTGATCTGCGTTTCCAGCGCACTGGCTCTTGCCACCGCGACATCCAGCTGCGCGCTGGTCTGTGCCAATTTATCATAGGTATCATCTTTGGTCTGATCCAGTGTTTTGCGGCTTTCGGCAAGCTTGGCCTCCGCCTTCTTGATCTGGGAAAGACCGCTATGCAATTTGCCTTTGGCTTCTGCCAGTGACGGACTCGCCTTGTCGAGCAGCTTTTTGTTCAGTTTTTCGATCTTGTCCTCGTTGATGCTGACATTGACCTTGGATTCGATCAGGCCGCCGGTGCTGATGCTGGCCACGCCGGTGATACCCTCGAGTTGACTCATCAGTTCATCCTCGACAAAGGTTGAAACCTCCTCCGTCGTCGCCTCCTTTTTATCCACCGCCGCGATCACGATCGGCATCATATTCGGATTGATCTTCATAATGTATGGTGAGCCGATCTCTTCCTCCCATGAGCCCTCGACCAAATCCACGCCCTGCATCGTATTGACGATGGCTGTATTCATATCCGCGTCGTTCTCGAACTCCAGCACCACCATCGAATAATTGGAATTGGAAACCGACTGTATGGATTTCAGATTCTCAACCGTAGCCAGGTTCTGTTCCAGCGGTTTGCTCACCGTCTGCTCTACCTCCTCCGGCGTTGCGCCCGGATAAGTCGTCATCACGACCACATATGGCAGATCCATGCTCGGCAAAAGATCCGGCGTCATTTTGACCAGCGACACAATGCCGAGCGCGATGATGATGATCACCACGACAAAGACCGTCATAGGTTTTTTTACACTGAATTTTGACATCATTTTACCCCTGAATTTTATTGGCAGCCGTCCATCGCTTAACTGCGATCCTGCCGTCTGTAGTATCATATTTTATCATTTTTGACAGCCTTCCACAAGCCACGTGCCCTTAGAAAATCCGATCTTCACAAAGTTTTCACATTTGCGGCAGCTTCAGGAGAAAGTGGTTTTTACGGTATTCCAGCACTCCCTCCCGGCGCAGCTTGGACAACTCCGCCGACATCGCGCTGCGATCCACCGCCAAAAAGTCCGCCAGCTCCTGACGGTCAAACGGAATATCAAAAGCCGC
>DJPG01000035.1:22589-22780 GCA_002439735.1 Firmicutes bacterium UBA6418
GCCTGCGCGGCGCTGCACATCGGATAAGTACGATAACAGCTTTTGCCGCGTCGTCCGCTGCGCCAGATGCTCGATCTTCTTCGTCAGGAACAGATTCTTGCCTGCCAGAATCTGCGTCAGATTGATCAGGAGCCGGCGCTCCGTTTCCTGCAGGAATCCCGCGGATACCGACTCGGTCGCCGCCGCGTTCT
>DJPG01000035.1:22825-23056 GCA_002439735.1 Firmicutes bacterium UBA6418
CCGCCTGCACCGCCGCGCTCTCGGTCTTCCCACGCGCCTGCACCGCCAGAATCATCGAAAAATCCAGAAACAGACAGATGCAGTTCTCTGCTGCTACCGTGCTGACCGCCAGCGGCTCTGTCGGCATACAGGCGTAGGTTTCCGCGAACATCTCGCCCGGTCCGATTTCTGAGAGAATCGCGCGATTTCCCCAAAAGTCTTCTTTGATAATATGCACGCTGCCGCTCAGCA
>DJPG01000053.1:0-195 GCA_002439735.1 Firmicutes bacterium UBA6418
CTGATAGAGCCTAAAGGGAAAATATAAGGGAAAACTTTGTCAGCTAAAAGTCAAAGAAAAGCCATTACTATATTCTCCCTTAAAAACCCCTCTCATAAAAAGATATGGCATAGAGACTACTCGTGTCAATAAGCGTAAGTTCATCATTGACCTTTGTTCCGTTATACCTGTAACGGGTAATTGCTCCATCTTTAG
>DJPG01000053.1:286-9665 GCA_002439735.1 Firmicutes bacterium UBA6418
GTAGAATCGCTAAAACTATCTCCTTTATACACAGCGTACACATGTTCAAGCTCGCTCATATCACAGATAATGAGTTCTTCACTATCATCACCATCAAGGTCACAATAGTACATGCCTACATCTTTGGTCGACTTACCGGCTACATCAGGGGACATCATATTCTCCCTATACACCTCTGCTTTATATCCACGCGTTAGAAAATCAAAATACCTCACCGCCATATTGGGAAGGCTTGTATCGGAATAAGTCTCTGTATTAGGATCAAGTGAAAAATCATACTCCTCAGGAACATCAGGATCATAATCCTCAGCATATTCATTATCATCTTCTGTATAATAGATATCTTCATTACCGGTAGAGTTATCGGAGTATGTGTTATTAGTCGCAGGATCCGCAGATACGCCATCCCAACTATCACTTTCCATAACCCCTGAAGTACCTTTTTTGTCTCTAAATTTTAAGTAAGTGTTAGGGCCACCTTCCGTACCATCGAAAGTCAACAATACCTTATAGAATATCTCACCGTCTTCTTTAACTCTAAGCTTATAAGTTTTCTCGCTACCAGTGCATTTGTAGGAGCCGGTGTGCGGACTCATAATTCCTTCGTCAACAGTAGCCCACCTAACCTTACTACCAGAAAAACTCATCCATCCGTATAGAAAATCCGCATCATCGTATAGATTAAAGCTTAAATCTCCAAAGGTCATTTTCCACGACCCTTTCTCTCCGGTGAGCGGAGCACTAAGAAACAAGCTGTAAATCACAGCCAAAATGGCTGCAATTATAGCGGACTTGAACGCCGGTTTGAGGATTCGCTTGAGTTCATTTTTGGTATTGGTTGATTCTGCATCGACTTCATCATTCTTATTATCGTTGACAATAGGAATTTTCTCTTCTTGAACATTTTCGGTATTCTTATCGACAGGCTCAGTGAAGGTCACCTGTGTACCACAGGCAGGGCAAAACTTGCTATCTTCGGAGAGTTTAGCTCCACAATTAGGACAAAAAGGCATATTTTTACCTCCTAAATTATATTTTGATGTGAGATAAAGGACTTGCAGCCGACAAGCAACCGCAAGAAGAATGTGCATAACGCATACCCGCAAAGTGTGCCTGTAATCAGTCTGCGCCAGTTAGTAGATTCCAGAATATTTAAGTATTGCAGAAGCCAGTCAAAAAACATGACGGCACAAAAACTGACTAAGATCGCAACAGGTAAAGATAGTATTCTGTACAGGATCAACGCGCTGCACTGCCCGATCAACACACCGGTACAGCGAGCACATACAGGAAATTGACGCCCGTTGATAAAAAAACTCCGGTCTGGACGCTGGTGGCATCCTGCAAGTTTCCCAAAGCTCATGCAGGAATGGTAGAACTTACTGCTCACGTTCAGTCACCAAGCCAAGAATTTAACAGTGGGACTCCGAACAGGCCAAGCGCTATCACGATCACGGTAGCGATTGCAATAGAAGATAAGCAGTCCTTCTTCTGTTCAGGCGTCAGGAAGTTGATTAAAGGTTCTCCCAGTTCTTTTGATATCTCGCTATGAACAGTGGCAAGCCCGAGCGCGGGAACCGCCGCCATAATATACGCAAGGATGCCAAAACTAAATAAGTACTTTGCAACAATCAATACAATCGCAGCGGCAACCGCACTTCCATAGATTCCATCAGTTGCAATTTCCCACTTTTTTAACGCATCGGCAAGGGCGATATGAGCTTTTCCGCATTTTTTGCACACCCACCACAATTCACTTTTCGATTCCACTTTAGAGCCTTTACCGCACAAGCCGCACAACAGTCCAAACGGCCCAAGCAAGAGCATACCGCAGCAACCGCTTCCCCAACCATAGCTTTTGTTCGTAACGGTAGTTTCGTTCTTTTGCAGAGGGTGGCAATCAGGTTCCCCGCAAAAGGGGCAAACCGTATCGTTACGAGTCTTCGCGGCAGATTCATCCAAGAGTCCCGCCCCAAATGCAAGCGCATCTTTTCCTAAATCGTCGTCTGACTTCTGCTCGGGATCTTCGGCCTTGGAAGATAACTCTTGTCCACACTGATGACAGAATTTTGCATCTGCCGTGTTACTCGCACCGCAATTTTTGCAAATGGGATGTGTCGGATCAACAGGGGGATCTTCCGAATGCTGTACATCGTCCGAGCTCAGTTCTTGACCGCATTGAAAACAGAACTTGGATTCGTTGGAGTTGTCAGCTCCGCAGTGCTTACATTTCATGGTTTTCTCTCTCCTCAAAAAATGAAGTATTCTCGGTCTCTTTAATCATCTTTTTTATAAGAATAGCTCATATTTGTGATACTGTCAACAAAGAATATGCCAAAGATGATTATGAGAGGGCGACACGGTGCGGCTATACACGTTAGACGGCAAATGCAATATCTCCGGCGAGCGGATTAAGTCTGCACGCACCAAAGCAAAATTGACACAGGATCAGCTTGCGGCAAGGCTGCAAGTAGCAGGCCTGCAAATGGGCCAAATGGCAATCAGCAGAATTGAAAGCGGTAAACGCCTTGTCCCTGACTTTGAGCTTCCTATCATTGCGGAAGCATTAAATGTATCGACAGACTGGTTGCTCGGCATAGAAAAAGGATGACCACTTCCGTTTGAAGTGATCATCCTTTTTTATATAAAGCTGAGCGAAATCTTACGAAGCAATAGTCTCGCTGTTTCTGATTCAATGCTCAAATCTCGTTCATAATCATTCAAGCCTATCTTTTCCCTGTTTAGTTGTTTTTCTTTGCTATTTCGAATAATTATTATTGATATATCGTGAGATAGCATGCTTTTCCATTATTTCCCCGCAAAGTCGTGCTTCTTCTCGTAATTGGCGTTTCATTTTTGCGTAACAGCGTTTACATTTTATTCACAAGCATTGTAACATCTTTTGGCGTGTGTTACCATACAGAAGTCGGCAATATATTGCCAAATTATGTAAAAGGGAGAAAGAAACATGAACCAGGCCAATCAGAAGCTGTCCGTCGGGACAAAGTTAGGTTATGGTATCGGACAATTGGGTTCCGGTCTTGCCTATAACCTGTATTATTACTACTTTATCTACTTCATGACCACGTTCGCAGGCGTGGCACCGGGCGTCGCCGGTACTATTTCGATGTTCGCCGTTATGTGGGACGCTGTGACCGACCCTATCATTGGTTACTTCAGCGATAAGCTGAAGTTGAAGACCGGCACCCGTCGCCCCATGATGATGCGCGCTGCACTTCCTCTCGGCATTACAGTCTATCTGCTCTTTTCCGCTTTCGACTTCACTTCTGACGGTGTGAAGATCTTCTACTATGTCGTGCTCAACATCTTCTTCTGGATGTTTTTCACAATGTGCGATATCAACCACATCGTCATCGGTCAGGAGCTGACGGAGGACTACGACGAAAAAAGCTCTATCCGCGGCTTCTCCTCCGGTTTCCTGTATGCCGGCGAGCTAATCGTTTCGAGCTGCACCATGCTCCTCGTCCGCCGCTGCTCCACCGAGCAGGTTGGCTGGGGCATCGTCGCTGCCGTCACCGCTGCGTTCTGCTTCATCTCCTACTTCCTCGCCGGTGCGTGCACCAAGGGCAAGGAGATCACCGTGTCCAGGGAAGAGGCCACCGCAAACTCCTTTAAGTTCAAGGATTTCCTCGATTGCTTCACAAACAAGACGTTCGTCATCCTCGTTTTCATCGCACTGTTTGCCAACTGCATCGTCGGCATCCAGGCTTCCGGCAACATCTACGTGCAGACCTACTTCTACGGACTTGACGAAATGCAGATTGCTCTCATCAACGGCGTAAAGTGTTTCTATATGATTGTCGTCTCCATGCTCATCGGCTCACTCGCGCGCAAGGTCGACAAGCGCAAGTTCATGATTTTCGGCTTCTTCGCTTACGGCTTCGGTATGTTCTGCATCCGCATCCTGCCCGCGTCCATCCCTCTGTACTGCTTTGCTCTCTGCTTCTCCGCGCTGGGCAACGCCACATTCTGGACGCTGATCTATTCCGTTCTGGCCGATGTAATCACGATCGACTCTCTTGAGACCGGCAACAGCCGCGCCGGCGCGATGACCTCGCTGCTCAGCTGCGTCAACAAGTTCGGCTGCTCCATCGGCATGTGGCTCGTCGGTATGGGCCTGCAGCTCACTGGTTTTGATGAGACCGTTCTCGTCCAGACCGATGCGGCTGTGTCCGGCATCCGCAGCACCTACGGTATCGGTGGTCTTATCTTCGGTCTCATTATCGCGTTCCTCGCCATCCGTTACCCCTACTCTCGCAAAGTTTACAACGCCAAGCTCGCTGAACTTGAGGGCAAGTCCAAGTAAGGCCTCAAAAAAAGGAAAAGGCCCACCGGAGCATATCCGGCAAGGGCCTTTTCCCTGTCTATGAACTTTTTACCTTTTTAAGAAACGCTGGGCTCCTGCAGCACCATACTGTGGAAGCCTCCGCCGGAGAGGAATATCTCACGGGCATTCACGCCGATAATCTCCCTGTTTGGATAGAACTGTGAGAAGAGCTTGAGCGCTTCCGCATCGTTCGGATCGCCGAACTTCGGGCAGATGAGCGCGCCATTTGGCATGTAAAAGTTGAGGTACGACGCGACGAGCATATCCCCCTCCTGACGGGGCAGCGTATGACGGCTGCGGTCAATCCCACTCGCCTCTTCCGCCGTAATGACAAGCGGGCGCGGCAGCGGCATCTTGTGGATGACGAGCTTTCGTCCCGCGGCGTCGGTCTCGTTTTCCAGAATTCCGAGTGCCTCGCGCACGATCTCGTACTGCGGATGTCCCGGATCGTCCGTCCACGAAAGCAGCGCTTCACCGGGACGGATGAAGCAGAACAGGTTGTCGATATGTCCGCGGCCCTCATCCATGTAAAGCCCGCGGTGCAGCCAGATGGTCTTCTCCACGCCGAGATAACACTTGAGCGTCGATTCCATTTGCTCACGCGTCAGGTGCGGGTTGCGCCCCTCGCTGAGCAGGCACTCCTCTGTCACAACGACGGTGCTCTCACCGTCAAAGCGGAACGCACAGCCCTCCAGCACAAATTCCTGCACCTGATAGTAGTCAAACCATTCAAGCTCGCAGATCTTCTGCGCAATAAGCTCATCGGTGTCCCATGGAAAATACAGTCCCTCCTGCGTCCCGCCGTAGCCGTTGAATGTCCAGTTGATGCCGCGGATCTGCGTGTCGCTGATGACGAACGTCGGCCCCGAGTCGCGCAGGAACGCCTCGTTGCTGCTCAGCTCAATCACACGCACAGCGGGGTCGAGACGCTTGCGCGCATTTTCGTACTGGTCAGCGTTGACGCAGACGGTGACGGGTTCGTAGCGGCTGATGATCTGCGCCAGTTCGCAAACCGTCTTCTGCGCGGGCTTTGCGCCCATGCGCCAGTTATCCTGCCGCTGGGGCCAGATCATCCAGCAGCCCTTGTGCCAGTGGCTCTCCGCCACAGGGCGGAACCCGTCGTAAGCGGGGAGAGTATGTAAAAGTGCCATCGCTTCATGTCCTTTCCGATTTATTCTGCGGTGCCGTCTGCCTGTCTCTGGCAGTCGTGCGCCAAGAGGTCGATCGCGGCGATGATCGCACCTGAGAGGATCTGGCCGTTCTCGCCGCTCGACACCGGTATGCTCAAATCACAGAATTTTTGCAGCGCGCCGTGCTTTTGTCCCGTGATGGCGACAAGATACGCGCTCTGTTCGGCGCGCAGGCGGCGAATCTGCTCCAGCAGCGCCTGGTTCTGTCCGGTCGCGGCCAGAACCAACAGCATATCGTCCCGCGTGATATTGCACTCGGCAGTCTTCATCTCGTAACCGGAGGCAAGCACAAAGCATGGTTTGCCCTGCATGCAGAAAAGCCGCCTTGCGTAATACGCCGCCTCACGGCAATCCTCATCCGCCAGCAATAGCACGCTGCGCGAAGATTGCAAGTACTCATAAAAGCGGCTGGCTTTCTCCTCGGAGAAAGCGTGAAGCGTTGCGCTCACGCTTTCGATATAGTCCTGCACCCAAGCCTCAAGCGAAGCGGACTTCGGCCCGCTTTGCTCAAGAGAGGTGTAGTAGGTCAGGCGCAGAAGGTTGATAAAGTCCGCATAGCCGGAAAAACCCAGCTTCTGCACAAAGCGGAACATCGTTGCCGTGGAGACAAAGCATTCGTGTGAAAGCATACGGATGCTCTCATCCTTCACCGTCTCAATGTTGCGCGTGACATAGTCGTAAATGTTGCGGTCTGTCTGGTTGAGCGTGGGAAGGTATGGTGCCGTAGCGGCAAAAAAATCATCCTTCATACGCAAAATGCTCCTTCCTCGCCGATCCAGCCGATTTTTAGACTGATTTTTATTATAGCCTGTCCCCTTTCCGTTGTAAATGACATTTTTCGATTCAATCAGACATATAAGGAGGAATCTTCCATGGATGTGATCCACCCCACAGAGCTTGACCGCGCGCATTTTGCCGCGCTGGAAAAGGACCTTGACGCCATCCTGCATGACCCCGTCATGCCCGTTCCCGCCTGCGGCGTGATGGCGTTCCGCGACGGGAAGCTGCTCTATCAGGGCTGCAAGGGCCGCCGCCGCATCAACGCGGGACACCCTGAAAACGACCTGCCGTTTGAAATGAACACACGCTTTCGCACGGCATCGATCTCCAAGGTCTTCGTCGCGCTTGGTGTGATGCGTCTTGTTGAGCAGGGCACGCTTGACCTTGACCGTGACGTAAGCGACTACCTCGGCTTTCCGCTGCGCAACCCCAGCTATCCCGATACCGCCATCACGCTGCGCATGCTGCTTTCGCACACCTCGTCGATCCGCGACGGCAGCGTGTACTCCATCCCGCCCGAGGACAACATCGAGCAGTTCTTCCTGCCTGATGGCAAGTATTTCCTCGGCGGCGAGCACTTTGCCAACAGCGAGGACGGCGTGAACCGCGCGCCCGGTGTGTTCTTTGCCTACACGAACCTCAACTACGGCGTGATCGGCACAATCTTCGAGCGCCTGAGCGGCGAGCGCTTCGACGTTTTTATGAAAAAGCATGTGCTTGAGCCCATGGGTCTTGGCGCAAGTTTCAACGTCGGCGATTTCACTGCCGATCAGCTGCACGACCTCTCCCCTATCTACCAGTCGAAAAACGGCGACCGCTGGGACGCTTCCCAGCCCTGGCGGGCGCAAATCGACGACTACCATGACGAGGTCCAGTCCCGCGATCAGGTGCTCATCACGAACCCCGACCTTGGCGGCACGAACGTGATGGCCGACCTGCACGACTACCACATCGGCTATAACGGCACGCTGTTTTCCCCGCAGGGCGGTCTCCGCATCAGCATGGAGGAGCTCAAGGTGCTCGCAGAGCTGTTCCTGACGGACGGCTGTATCGGCGGCAAGCGCTTCTTGAGCAAGGAATCCGTCGACGCGATGTTCACCCCCTATTGGACATATTCCGAAAGCGCCAATAACGGCGACACCTACGACGGCCTGATGACCTGCTATGGTCTCGGCATTCAGGTGTTCACCTCCGGCAAGCGCGACCGTTTTCTCCGTCACCGTAACGTTGTGATGTCCGGCCACTTCGGCGAGGCCTATGGCCTGCTCGCAGGGCTGTTTGTCAACCGCGAGCGACAGGACGGTATCTTCTACATGATCAACGGCCAGGGCGCGCCCGACGTTGACCACCACGGCGACTACTCTGGCATGTATCAGTGGGAGGAACGTCTTTGCACAGCTCTGCTCGATAATCTCTTCCCCGAGGAAGAGTGAAATTTTTCCGCGCTGCCGCGTCCACCCACGGCGCGGCGGCACAAGACCCGCATACATCCCAGTTTTTTGAACAATCAGTTCATACAAGAATTTTGAATTACTATTTTATTTAAGGACGTGTTATTTTGCTACTCTCAGGCAAAAGTCTGAAACATGACTTTGTCCGTTTTGTCTCCGCCACCGTGGCGTCTCTGATGGTCTTTTCCCTCTACTCCATGGTCGACGGTCTGATGGTCTCGATCGGCGTGAACGAATACGCCATGAGCGCCGTCAATCTCTCCCTTCCCTTCACCAACGCGCTTTTCTCCATTGCGGTCATGTTCGCAGTGGGCAGCTCAACGCTCATCGCCATTTACATTGCGCAGGATAAGCGGCACGAGGCCGATACACTGTTTTCACAGAACTTTGCCACATTGCTCGTCATCGGCGTTCTGGCCACCACGCTTGTTTTCGTATTTTTGGAGCCGTTCGCAATCCTGCTTGGCGCGGACAAGATCACGCTTGACTATGTCAAGGAATATCTTATCGGTATCGCGCCGTTCAGCGTATGCTTTCTTGTCTCCTATAACCTTGAGGTGCTCGTCAAGACCGACGGCTACCCGCGCTACGCGCTCTTCACCGTCATCACTGGCTGCCTGACGAACTGCGTGCTGGACTATGTCGCAATCTTCTGGCTCAATATGGGCGTCTTCGGCGCGGCGGCGGCGACCGGTATCTCCCAACTCGTCACGTGCGTGCTCTACCTCATCCACTTTTTCAGCAAAAAGTGTACCTTTCACCTGTGCAAGTTCCGCTTTGACCCGCACCTCTACGCCCGTATCCTGCCCATTGGCCTTGCTGACGGCGTGACGGAGCTGTGCACGGGCCTGATGATTTTTCTCTTCAACCACACGGTGCTGCGCTGCATCGGCACGGACGGCGTCGTGACCTACACGGTCATCGCCTATGTCAACACCGTCGTCATCAACCTGATGGTCGGTATTTCGCAGGGCTCGCAACCACTCGTCAGCTTTCACTACGGCAAGGGCGAACATGATCAATGTCAAAAGCTCCTGCGCTACGGCCTGACCACCGTGTGCATTATCGCGCCGCTGCTGTTCCTCTGCGTCTACTTCTTTGCCCCACAGATCGTGAGCGCGTATCTCTCACATGCAAGCGACGAGCTCGTCGCCTACTCCGTGCGCGCGTTCCGCCACTACGGCATCTCGTATCTGCTCGTCGGCTTCAATGTCGTCATCGGCGGCTTTTTGACGGCGCTTGAGCGTCCCATCCCCGCCATCTCAATCTCCGTCGGCCGCGGTCTTGTGCTGCAAAGCGCGGTGCTGCTGACGCTCGCCGCCGTCTTCGGCGGGGAGGCGCTGTGGTACACACCCATCATCTCCGAGGCGCTCTGCCTTGCGATGTCGGTAATCTTCCTTCGTCTCTATCAGGGGGAGCCCAGAGTATGATTTTATACTTTGGCTGATGAGATGTGGATACTCTCACATGGTATCTGTCAGCGGATATTTCCCCATGCATTATTAAGGATTGCTGAAGTAAGGTCTTCCTCAGTTGTACAGAATTACAGAATTTTAAAGCAATCATTTGGGGCAACAAGGCAAAGGTGCAGGGATTTCTCCCTGCACCTT
>DJPG01000030.1 GCA_002439735.1 Firmicutes bacterium UBA6418
AAATTTCTCCGTGCGTATCTTCGGTGACGATTTTGGCGGGAATTTACGTGCAGCATGACGCTTTTGCAGGCCGCTCGCTTACTCGGAAAAAATTCTACTGAACTGCCAATTCCGGTATGAAAAAAACATGGGTAAGGGGCACCGAATTTAACGAGCGTTCATATCCTGATCATGGGGGAAGATCGCGATGCAGGAAAGCCATGCTTCGCATTTCCGCCCGAAAACAGGAAAAGGGGCGTTATTATGGCAACCATCAAGGTCTCCGGAACCAATTTGACGAAACATTTTACCTTTGCGGAGTACGCCAAAAATCAGACCGGGATCGTGAAGCTGACCGCGGCAGCGATTGTGCAGGCGCAGTGCATGGAGGAATTCCGGCAATGGCTAGGAAGACCGATGCCGATCAATTCATGGTTCCGCACCGCCGCCTATAACAAAAAAGTGGGCGGAAACGCGAAGTCTTCGCATCTGCGCGGCTGTGCGGCGGATTGGGGAAACCCGGGCGTCAGCGAAAAAGATTTTATCCGTTACGCGAAAAAATGGAGAGAAATCTGCAAGGCACACGGCGTTGTCGGAGAAGCGGGGCTGTATGCGTGGGGAATTCATCTCGGCAGCAGTATTGGATACTCCAAGGAATTTTATCATTGGGATTCACGATCCGGCAGACAGAAAAATCTGCCGTTTTCGCTTTAGAGGAGGTGGATCCGGGTGAAGATTAACTGGAAAGTAAGACTGAAAAATAAGACCTGGCTGCTCGCTTTTTTTGGAACGATCACGACATTCGTGTATCAGCTTCTCGGCCTTGCGGATATCGTACCGGCGATCGGCGAAGACTTGACGATCCAGATGATCGGGATCGCCGTGAATCTGCTCGTTACGCTGGGGATCGTGCAGGATCCGACGACCGCAGGCATATCCGACAGCGCGCAGGCGTTGGATTACACTTGTCCGGCGGCGAACTGCAAGATGAAAAAACAAAGCTGACTTTGCGGGTTTCAGTCAAAGGTGTGATATTACAAGGGCATAAAAAACGGCAGCAAAACTCAGTGTAAATCGTTAGTTTTGTTGTCGTTTTGAAGTGCGAAAGACGTTCCCTATCGGAACGACCCGGGCTCGATCCTGTCTCCTGTGCTGCCGGAGATCCTTGTATTGCCGGGGCTTCCGGCACCGTTTGCACTGCCTGCGCAGCCGCTTCCCCGATGCCGCTTTCGGATATGAGGGTGCCGGCAAGGATACAGATGCCGCTGATCCAGCCGCCTGCGCCTAAGACCTCATGCAGGATCAGAACGACACGCTGTGCAGACATAACAGCCGAACATCAGAAGCCCGATCAAAAAGCCGTCGCGGAGCAGCTGCCGGTTGATGCAACGCAAGGTGTTTCCGGAAGACCAGCCCAAAGATTGCAAACCGTTCTTCTCTGCTTTTTTCTGCTGCATACGACAACCTTCCTCTCTGCGGATTTTCCGCCCTGATCCTGATCATTGATGAATACCGGAAATGCTTGCCTGTCTGCAGGACCTTTCTTTTTATATGAACACTATGACAGTATCACATCGCGGGTTCAAATACAAGCCGGAGATTTTACGCAGATTTAATGTTTGTTTTGCGTGATTTGGGTGTAAAGTATAAAGGGAAAAAGGCATGATAAAGATGTGAAAGGCGAACCTGCGCGAAACGGCAGGAAGATCGTCGGAACACATATCTATATATTGAATTAGGAAAAGAAGGGAGGAAGGCTTATGGAAAAATTGAGAGCAAAAAAAGGTTATATCTGCGATATGGATGGTGTCATCTATTGGGGCGGCAGACTGCTTCCGGGCGTGAAAGAGTTTGTGGAATGGCTGCAGTCAGAGGGAAAACAATTCCTGTTCCTGACCAACAACAGCGGACAGACCCCACTGGAACTGAAACTGAAGCTGCAGGCGATGGGGCTTGACATTGATGAAAGTCACTTCTACACCAGCGCCATGGCGACCGCGAAGTTTGTCAGTGAGCAGACGCATCACTGCAGTGCGTATGTCATCGGAGAACCGGGGTTGGTTGGCGCGCTCTATCAGTGTGGCGTGGCGATCACGGATAAGGATCCGGACTATGTGATCGTTGGAGAAAGCCACAGCTATAATTATGAAACGATCTGCAAGGCGGTGACGTTGGTGCGTAATGGCGCGAAGCTGATTGGTACAAACTTTGACATGACCGGACCGTCGAATCGCGGAATCATTCCGGCATGCAGAGCGCTGATCTCTCCGATTGAGATGGCGACAGGCAAACAGGCTTATTTTGTCGGGAAACCGAATCCGCTGATGATGCGTACAGGTTTGAAAATGCTCGGCGTCCATTCGGAGGAAGCGGCGATGATCGGCGACCGGATGGATACGGATATTGTCGGCGGTGTGGAGAGCGGACTGGATCCAATTCTGGTGCTTTCAGGTGTAACGAGTCGTGAAGAAGTTGACTTGTTCCCATACCGGCCGCGGCTGATTTTGAATGGTGTCGGAGATATTCCGGGCTGATGCGGAGTTGACGCAGGCGATGTATGCAGCACAGGCAAAGACGATCCGGATAACGCAGACGAAAATGATTTGAACAACACACAGAGAATAGTGCTGACCACGGCACTTTTTTTTGTTGCATTTTGCTGCGCAGAACATCGCGAAAATAGGTTCTGTGCGGTACTTTCGTCTTTTTCGGGATTGCGCATGGAACAAGGAACAAGACGTAAGATGCAGCGGTTTCACATACTCGTCACACGACCCTCACGAACGAAAAACTTGCAATCAAGCCTTTGAAGTGGTATACTAAATGGGTATGAAAACATTTCTATGAAAAATACGGAGGCGAAAACATGAAAAAAAGCTTGTCGCTTTTGTTAGTGCTTGCACTGATTGTCGGCATCTTTGCGCTGGTTGGCTGCGGTGGTGACGATGAAAAGAATGCAGACGCTGTATCCGTTGCGGTGATTGTGTCTACAAGTTTCGGGGACCTGTCGTTCAATGATTCCGCAAAAGAGGGCGGAGAGGCGTTGAAGGATGATTTGGATTTGAACGTTGAATATATTGAATGTAATGGGGAAAATTACAAGCAGCAGATGATGCGTGCCGCCGACAGCCATGACGTCGTGGTTCCGGTCGGCTGGGAATTCTATGAGATCACAGAGGTCGCAAAGGAATATCCGGATACCAAGTTCATCTGGATCGACAATGTGGTAGATGGCGTAGAACAATACCCGAATATCCTGTGTATCACTTACGCGCAGAACGAGGGTTCGTTCCTTGCCGGATACATTGCGTCAAGAATGTCAGCGACTGGTGTGATCGGTGCGGTCTGCGGTGATGAATCCGCAAACATTGCAGATTTTGTGATCGGCTATGAGCAAGGCGCTGCCTATGCGGATCCGAACGTGAAAGTCGAAACTGCTTATGCCAATACCTATGATGATGTGACTGTGGGAAAACAGTGTGCGCAGGAATTGGCGACCAAGGGTGCGGACATTGTCTTCCAGATTGCCGGCAAGGCAGGAAACGGTGTGTTCGAAGCAGCTAAGGAGGGCGGATTTTACACGATCGGTGTCGACCAGGATCAGAAGATCACTGCGAAACAATACGATGACGTGATCCTTTGCTCTGTTGTAAAAAAAGTCGGCGATTCTATCTACGATGTTATCAAAGCGTTTGCTGAGGATGGCACTTGGGAAGGTGGTCGGATCTGGACTGCGGACATGGCCACCGGCTATATCGGTATTGCTTACGGCGATGACCAGTCGACACAGCAGGTCGGCGATACCATCAAGGCAGAAGTCGAAGAACTGGAAAAGAAGATCGTGGCAGGTGAGATCGAAGTGCAGACCGCCAGAGACTGATGCGGTCTTTCGGATGGTAGCAAGACGGTAGCAACCGGTGTGAAACCGGCGCAATAATCAAAAAGATATCAAAACGAAGGGAAAACAAAATGAAAAAAACAGCATCGCGCGTACTGGCACTGATTTTGTGCCTGACATTTATCGCTCTGACCGGATGCGGCAGCAAGAATCAGTTCAAACAGCCGGAAAATCCGTATGACAGCTTAGACCTGTCCAAATATGTGAAACTTCCGGACTACAGCACATATAAAACAAAGGCTATCAATGTAACGATTTCCGATGAAGACATCGAAGCGGAAATCGAATCCAGATTGGAAAACGCCGCAACGACCGAACAGGTTACAGAGGGCACCGTGGAAAAAGGTGATACTGTGACGATTTCCTATAAGGGAACGTTGGAGGATGGCACGACAAAAGACGGCATGAACAGTGATTCCTTTCAACTGACACTTGGCTCTGCCAGCATGATCGACGGCTTCCAGGAGGCTCTTTACGGTGCAACCATCGGCGAACCGGTGACCGCGAAGCTGCAGTTCCCGGATCCGTATGAGCAGGATGAAGAACTTTCCGGAAAGAAAGTCACCTTTGTGATCACCGTTCTGAGCAAGGATGTGAAAGTTCCGGCAACGTTGGATGAAGAATTCGTCAAGGCCAACAGTGAAGCCAAGACGGTGGAAGAATACAAGAAGTTGGTGGAAGAAGACCTGCGAACGGCAGAAGAAGACAGTGTCCGCGCAGATCTGGAGAATGAGATCCTCACGAAGATTCTTGATGAGTGTGAGATTATCGAATACCCGGAAGAACAGGTGCAGGCTGAAATGGACAAACTGGATGAGCAGTACAAAAATTCTGCCAACCAGAACGGACTCGAATGGGAAGATGTCCTGTCCGACAGTCTGAAGATGACACAGGAAGAATACGAAGAGGAACTTCGACTTTACGGCGAACTAATGGTAAAGCATAAGCTGGTCACCTATGCGTTGGCAAAGGCAGAGAATGTCAAATTCCCAATCGACGAATACAACGAGATTCTGACCAATATGCTGAGCTACTACGGTGTTTCGACAGCGGAGGAATTTAAGTCGCAGACCGGTATGGATCCGCAGGATTACGCGGAAACGCTGAATGGCTACGGACTGAGTATGTCTCTGACTTTGCAGGCGGCACTGGATTCCGTCTATGAAAAGCTGGAGAAAGAATAAAACGGACTGCACGTATGCATAAGATTCTAATCGTGGAAGACGATAAGGTCATTGGAGGAGCAGTAAAAAAGCATATGGAAACCTGGGGATATCAGGCTTATCTGGCTGAAAATTTTCAGAACATCATGGAAGACTTCGCGCGTTTCGCGCCGCAGCTCGTGATCTTGGATATTACGCTGCCGTTTTACAACGGCTACCATTGGTGTAGTGAGATCCGCAAGGTATCCAAGGTACCGATCCTGTTCCTTTCCTCGGCGGCAGATAATATGAATATTGTCATGGCAATGAATCTGGGCGGCGACGATTTCGTCGCCAAGCCCTTTGACCTGGCGGTTCTGACAGCGAAGGTGCAGGCGCTGCTGCGGCGAAGCTACGACTTTGCGGGACAGACACGGATCCTGGAGCATAACGGTGTCATTCTGAATCTGGCAGACGCGTCGCTGCTCTACGGCGATGCGATGTTGGATCTATCCAAAAATGAGTACCGTATTATTTTGACGCTTCTGGAGCGAACGGGCAGTATCGTCAACCGTGAGACGTTGATGGAAAAGCTTTGGGCGACAGACAGCTTTATTGATGAGAACACGCTGACGGTCAATGTTGCAAGACTGCGTAAGCGCTTGGAAACGATCGGACTTTCCGATTTTATCGAAACCAAGAAAGGTCTGGGGTATCGGATCAAGTGAACATGATTTTTCAGTATTTGCGCTCACACCGCAGGAGTGTGATCCTTTTTTCTGTCTGTGCGGTCATTTTGACTACTTTGTATTTTTTGTTTCAAGTGGACATAAGGCTTATCGCGTATGGCTATATCGTCTGTATCGCGGTAGGCCTTGCTTTGTCTGTGGGCGATTATTTTCGGTACCGGGAGAAGCATGAAAGGCTGCAACTGTTGGAACACGAAGCGACGGATACCATCGACCATCTGCCGCAGGCACAGGATCTGCTGGAGGAAGACTATCAGCGGATCATTTCGGCACTGTTTGCGGACAAGCAGCGGCTGGACTATCGGATGCAGAATAAATTTGAAGAGATGGAGGACTATTACAGCACCTGGGTGCATCAGATCAAGACGCCGATCTCGGCCATGCGATTGATCCTGCAGACCGAGTTTGCGGGTGGCAGTGCAGGAACGGGAGAGGTGCCATATGTGCCGAACGATGCGGCGGAGGTTCAAGCGCGTGCGGTGACAGAAACGGAAGATCTGCGCAGGGAACTGACAGACGAACTGTTCAAGATCGAGCAATATGTGGACATGGTACTCTGTTATCTGAAACTGGACGAACAGGGGACCGATTATGTGTTTGCTGAGACAGATCTGGACGAGATCATCCGTCAGTCGGTGCGCAAATATGCCGGACAGTTTATCCACAGTCGGAACAAGCTGGTATATGAAGAAACGCATCGCAAAGTCCTGACGGACGAGAAATGGCTGGCGTTCATCCTGGAGCAGCTGCTCTCGAATGCGCTGAAGTATACCAAAGAGGGTGAGATCCACATCCGTCCGGAAACCCCGGATACACTGATCGTGCAGGACAGCGGCATCGGCATCGCGCCGGAAGACCTGCCGCGCATCTTTGAAAAGGGCTTTACCGGCTATAACGGTCGCGCAGACAAAAAATCCACCGGCATCGGACTGTATCTGTGCCGGAGGATCGCCGATAACCTCGGCTGCGAGATCTCGGCACAGTCAGAAGTCGGCGTGGGAACCAAAATCTTTTTGCGGTTTTCGGATGATCCTTGCAAAAATGTAAGATACGAATAGGAAATGTAAGCCAAGAAAATGGCGGCGCATTTCCTTTTTTGTTAAGATAGAAATGCAAAAGGGAAGTTTACGTAAATCTACATAGGCAATCGAAAGAAAGGGAATACAAATGGCTATTTTGGAAGTGAACAATTTGAAAAAAATCTACACGACGCGTTTCGGCGGCGCGAAAGTACAGGCGCTGGCCAACGTATCGTTTACCGTGGAAGAGGGGGAGTTCGTAGCGATCATGGGGGAATCCGGTTCCGGCAAGACAACGCTCCTGAATATCCTGGCGGCGCTGGACAAACCGACCAGCGGCGAGGTGCGATTAAGGGGACAGAGCCTCGCGGCAATCAAGGATAAGGATCTTGCCAATTTCCGACGGGATAATCTGGGCTTCGTTTTTCAGGATTTCAATCTGCTGGATAACTTCAATCTGCAGGACAATATTTTCCTGCCGCTGGTCCTGGCGGGTAAAAAATATCCGCAGATGCGGCAAAAAATGCTGCCGCTTGTCAATGAACTCGGCATTGAAGATCTGTTGCTCAAATACCCGTATGAAGTGTCAGGGGGACAGAAACAGAGAGCGGCCGTTGCCAGAGCTTTGATCACCGATCCGGATATGGTTCTGGCGGATGAACCGACCGGCGCGCTGGACTCCGGGGCTTCCGAGGAACTGCTGGATCTTTTTGAGCGCGTCAACGCCGGCGGGCAGACGATCCTGATGGTCACCCATTCCGTCAAGGCAGCCAGCCGCGCGGGACGCGTGTTGTTTATCAAGGACGGCGAAGTTTTTCATCAGCTGTACCGGGGCGCGCATACCAGCGATGAAATGTTCCAGAAGATCTCCGACACCCTGACGGTACTGACGACAGGCGGTGAGCGGAGATGAGAGGAGCAATCTACAGCAAGCTGGCGTGGACCAATATCCGCAAGAACCGCAAGACCTATCTGCCGTACATGGTCAGTGCCATCGGCATGGTGATGATGTTTTTCATTACGCTCAATCTGGCCCTGGATCCGCAGGTCGCGGCGTTTGAGGAGGGCAACTGGGCGCAGATGATCCTGGCTCTGGGGGCGATTGTGATTGGACTGTTCTCGGTGATCCTCCTGTTCTACACGAACAGTTTCCTGATGAAGCGACGTAAGACCGAGTTGGGGCTTTACAACGTGCTGGGTATGGGGAAAACACACATCGCGAAAGTGCTGCTCTGGGAAAATCTTTTCACGGCGCTGATCAGCATCGGTGTCGGCATCGCAGGCGGCATGGTGTTCAGCAAGGCGGCGCAGGTTCTGCTGCTGCGCATGATCGGAAAGAGTATCGATTACGCCTTCGTCATACAGCCGATGGCACTCGTCTGGACGGGCGTTTTGTTCACGGGTATTTTTGCGGTCATCTACATGAAAAGCGCGGTGGAGGTCGGCAGACAGAGCACGGTCGATCTGCTCTACAGCAAATCGCAGGGAGAGACGGAACCGCGCGCAAATTTCGTACTGGCGCTTTTGGGACTTTTGTTTCTGGGCGCGGGGTATGTGCTGGCAATGACGGTCAAGCACCCGGCAGATGCGATCATGACCTTCTTTGTCGCGGTTATCGCGGTCATCATCGGCACCTACTGCACCTTTATCTCCGGCAGTGTGGCGCTGCTCAAGCTGCTGCGCAAAAATAAGAACTATTACTATAAGACCAGTCACTTTATCGCGACATCATCGATGATCTTCCGCATGAAGAAACACGGCGCGGGACTGGCGAGCATCTGTATCTTGTCGACGATGGTGCTGGTGATGATCTCATCCACGGCCTGCCTGTATTTCGGCGCGAATGACGCGGTCGACGCGGCTTATCCGCGTGATCTGGAGGCGATCGTGAATTTGTATGAGTCCAACGAGGAGACCTTTGCTGCTGCGTCGTCCGATCTGGACGAGCTGCTGGAGGAGTCGCTGGCGGCACAGGGACTGAATGCGAAGAACGTGCTGCACTATACGTTATATGCGTTTTACGCAAAGATGACGGACGGCGTGCTGACGCCGCTTGCGGACTATGAGGCCGGCAGCCGTTCCTATACGGTGATGACGGCGGCAGAGTACAACGAAAACTTCGGCACGCAGGTGCAGCTGGAGCGCAGCCAGCTTTTGTACAAGATGAATGAGGGCAGTCTGCGCGAGGACATGCTGACGCTTGCAGACAAGCGCTATGCGGTTGTCGGGAAAGCCAAGGATCTGGTGCTGCGCGGTGCGGATGCCTCTGACTTGTCGGACGTCGTTTATCTGGTGGTTTCCGATCAGAACGAGTTTTTGCGGATCATGACATATCTGCAGCAAAGCGACGCGGGTCATGGGTTTCACATGATCTGCAGCCGGGCGTTTGATCTGACGGATGCCGCGGGAAATGCACTGACGGAAGCGCAGATCACGGAAGCAGCAGATCGCATAATGGAAGCATTCCGTGATCCTGTCTCAGGAGGTCCAAGCTGTGTGATCGGTACGCACGGCGGCAATCAGCCGGTCTATACCGGCATGGATCTCAGCTGCCGTTCCCGGGGCAGCGCGATGAACGCCTTTCAGAATGCGTACGGCGGACTGTTTTTCCTGGGGATCCTTTTGAGCTTGGCCTTCCTTGGCGCGACGGTCATGATCATGTATTACAAGCAGATCACCGAGGGCTACGATGACAAGGAGCGATTTCGCATTCTGCGCGACGTGGGTATGAGCGACCGCGAGATCAAAAGATCGATCCGCGATCAGGTGCTCAAGGTCTTTTTCATTCCGCTGCTCGGCGCGGGTCTGCACATCGCGTTCGCGTTCCACATCATCAAACTGATGATCAAGGTATTCGGCATCAGCAACACCTCGCTCCTGATCTACACGACCTTGGCTTCGTACCTGCTGTTCGCGGCGTTCTACGTCGTCGTTTACCTGATCACATCGAAAGCGTACTATAAGATCGTTGCCGTTGAGCAATAGCGGCACCGGTATGTGCTTGCCGCAGATGCGTTGACAGGATCAGAGAAAATTCGATTTCAGGCAATTCTGGATAAGAAAGATGAGCAGAGCCGTTTACGGAAGAGGGCTATCCGAACGTTATTGATCGTTCTCGCGGTGGACACGATTGTTCATTTCCTTGATACGTTGCTTCCAGCACAGGTACTGAGAAAGCCAAACGGCAAAGAAGATGCCGATAAAAATCCCGATGTAAGAGAGGAATCCCACTACGGAGTGCTGCATCCAGTTTGTCGCATAGGCAATCGGAAGCAGGATAATCCCTATAACGAGAAAGTACACGCCGCTTTGTTT
>DJPG01000001.1:0-1178 GCA_002439735.1 Firmicutes bacterium UBA6418
GCCATGTGTTTGAAGCGCTCAGGTATGCCTTGGATCTGTGCGCGCGTTTGGGCTTCCGTACCAAAAATTGCGAGAACCGCATCGGCTGGGCGGAGATCGGTGAGGGCGAGGAGATGATCGGGATCCTGGCACATCTGGATGTCGTTCCGGCAGGAAACGACTGGGACTATCCGCCGTACGACCTGACGGTGGCAGACGGACAGATGTACGGGCGCGGCATCCTTGATGACAAAGGGCCGGCGTTCTTTGCCATTCTGGCGATGAAAGATCTGCTGGACAGCGGCATGCCGCTCAAAAAGCGGGTGCGGATCATCTTCGGCTGTCAGGAAGAAACCGGAGACTGGCTGGACATGGCATATTATCGGGAACACGAAGAACTGCCGACCTATGGGTTCACGCCGGATGCGGATTTCCCTGCGATCTACGGCGAAAAAGGCATCCTTTCGCTGCACGCATCCTATCCGCTTGCCGGCAGCGGGATCGCCAGCGCGAAAGGCGGTAATGCGGTCAATATGGTTGCAGATCTGGCAGAGCTGGTCCTTGCGGATGGTGAAAAGATCTGCCAGTCCGGGGTCTCGGCTCACGGCAGCATGCCGGAAGAGGGAGAGAATGCGATCACCAAGGCGATGGAAGCCGCGGCGAAAAAGAGCGCCTTTGCAGCCGCATATATGGAGAAGATCGGTTATCGGCTGCATGGAGAGGGACTGGGTCTGGATTTCTGTGATGAGCAGAGCGGCCGTCTGACCATGAACGTCGGGACGATCGCAGCCGATGAAAGGAAACTGACGCTGGGGATCGATATCCGCTATCCGGTGACACTGGCGCACGACGCGATCCTGCGGAGCGTGCAGGAAGCGTTTGAAAGCGCCGGTTTTGCGGTCGATGTTTTTGAGCATATGGATCCGGTATTCATGGATAAGAACGGTGACGTGATCCAAACCCTGATCCGTGCGTTCCGCGAAGTGACCGGCATGCAGGACGAACCGACTGTGATCGGCGGCGGTACTTACGCAAGAGCTATGCCGAATATCGTGGCATTCGGTCCGGTGATCCCGGGACATCCGTGTACCGAACATCAAAAGAACGAGCGCATTTCCGTGGAAGACTTTGAGACGGCGGTAAGGGTCTATCGGAGAGCGCTGCAGGAACTGGTGAAATAGGCATGGACGAACCAAAGC
>DJPG01000001.1:1208-11712 GCA_002439735.1 Firmicutes bacterium UBA6418
CTCCCGCCACTTTACAACGCGGATTCCAAGGTATTGATCCTCGGCAGCTTCCCGTCGGTAAAGTCGCGGGAGCAGAAATTCTTTTACGGCCATCCGCAGAACCGTTTCTGGCGTGTGCTGGCGGCGGTCTTTGCCTGCAAGACGCCGCAGACGATCGACGAAAAGCGCGCGTTCCTGCTGTCGCACGGCATCGCGCTGTGGGATGTGATCGCGTCCTGTGAGATCAAGGGCAGTTCGGACAGCTCCATCAAAAATGCGGTCGCAAACGACTTGTCGCCGATCTTAGCAGCGGCGGATATCCGGCAGATCTTTGTCAACGGGAAAACCGCGGAGAAATTTTATCGGAAATATACAGAGCCTGTGATCGGACGCGCAGCAGTCTGTCTGCCGTCCACGTCGCCCGCTAACGCGGCCTGGAGCATTGAGAGGCTGACCGAGGTCTGGCAGACTGTGCGGGAAGCTGCAGAGGCGTGCGGCAGACCGCTCGCAGAAACCGGCGCAGAATAATCCGGAACTATCGGAGCGATGCTTCCGACACAATAAAATATACGGAGGAAAGAAATCATGTTGAAAAAAAGCAAAGACGTCTTAGATCCGCAGTCCTGGTGCGGGTTGAACCGGCCGGATAAAAAGGAAACAGAAGTCGATGCCGTCCTTTTCGGGATCCCGTTTGACGGCGGCGTCAGCTATCGCGGCGGCGCGGCGCAGGCGCCGGAGGTCCTGCGTGCCAATACCAAGCATTCCACGCCGTCGACCGAAAGATTGTACTATTACGACAGTTTTGAACTCTTGGACACCGGTGACTTTGTTAATGAAGACCGTGACGCGTTATTTGCGGAAGTGCAGGCCTATGTCAAAAGTCTGGTTGAGCAGGGCGTGAAGTTTACGATGGTCGGCGGCGACCATTCGGTGACGATCCCGGTGGAGCGCGGCATCAACGACGCCTTGGATGAGGATTTCGGTATCATTCATATCGACGCGCATATGGACTTGTGCGACGCGCTGGAGGGCGACTATCTTTCCCACGGTAATACGGAACGTCGGGCCTTGGAACTGGAACATGTCAGCTCTCTGGAAAATCTCTTTTTCATCGGCATCCGTTCCATCGAGCCGGACGAATTCGAATTTCATAAGGCAAACAAGATCCAGGTCAAAACTGCCTATGATTGTTACCATGAGGGGATCGAAGCGGTGGCAGAGGCCTGTATCGAAAAAATGAAACGCTTTGATAAAATCTATATTACCTTTGATATCGACGCCTTGGATCCGGGCTTTGCTGCCGGGACCGGTACGCCGCAGTTCGGCGGATTGACCCCGCGGATGGCGCTGACCCTGCTCGAAAAGCTGTTCCAAAACCTCAACATCATCGGCTTTGATGTGGTTGAGATCGCACCGCCGCTGGATCCGTCTCTGGCAGCCATGTTTGCGGGTCGCAAGCTGCTGCAGGAAGTCTGGGGCTACTGGGCTGATCAGATCGGCAAACTGGAGCGACCATAAGGAAAAGATTTTGCAGCATAGGAAAATGATAGAGCATGGAACAGAAACAAAGATGCGTGATCATCGGCGCGGCCGAGATCCAAAATTACGAGAAGATCAAAAAATATTTCAGAAATGACGACTATTACATTTACTGCGACGCCGGGCTGAAACATCAGGAAGCGCTCGGTGTCTGGCCGGATCTGATCATCGGCGACTTTGATTCATACTCTAAAGTCGAAATGGAGCAGAAATATCGGCGTGGGGGAGATGCACCGATGCCCGCGGATGTGAATCGCGCAGCATGCGGCAGCGCACCGGAGCTAATCGTGCTGCCTTGTGAAAAAGACGATACCGATACGGTCTTTGCAGTCAAAGAGGCGTTGCGGCGGGGCTTTGCAGATTTCCTGCTGGTCGGCGTCATCGGACAGCGGCTGGATCATACCCTTGCCAATGTGTCGATTCTCTACATGCTGGACGAAGCAGGCAAGCAGGGCCGGATCCTGGACGATTATTCCGAGATGCAGCTTGTATCCGGGGACCCTGTCCGGATCGACGATACCTGTGCTTATTTTTCGCTGCTCAATCTCAGCGGACAGGCAGAGGGCGTGACGATCACCCACGCCAAATATCCGCTGCAGGATGCCGCGATCCACTGTGACTACCAATACGGTGTCAGCAATGAAGTGCTCCCAGGTGAGACCGCCGAAGTGACCGTCGCGCGCGGCAAACTGCTGCTGATTAAGATCTTTGCTTAGCGCAGTTCAGCGGTAAAGACGATGGTCTTGCCGTCCGGGGACTCTGCGCGGATGCTGCCGTGATGCCCCTCTGCGATGCTGCGGGCGATCGACAGCCCGATGCCGAAACCGCTGCGCTCGCTGCGGGATGCATCCGAACGATAGAAACGGTCGAAGAGCTGATCCAGTTTGTTTGAATCGAGATTTTCGCAGGCATTGGAAGCCTGTATGACGATCCCCTTGGCATACCGAGGGGATTTTTGCATGCGCAAAGAGATGGCGGAGCCGGGCGCGGCATATTTCACCGCGTTATCCAAAAGGATCGAAACCAATTGGCGCAGTGCGTAGGCGTCGCCGGTATAGGAAAGACCCTGCGCGATCTCAAGCTGTAGCGCGTGACCCTGCGAGACTGCGAAATCCGTAAAGGACTCTGCGGTTTCCTGCACAGCGTCGCTGACATCGAACGGCTCGAAATGCAGGGGAGATTCCTCTTCATCCATGCGGGCCAGCGTCACAAGGGCATTGACCAGATCTTTGAGCTTTTCGGTCTGCGCCATGGCCTTGTCGATCCATTTCTGCTTGCCGACTTCCATCTCAAACACGGTCAGACTGGTCGCGATGACGGTGATCGGCGTCTTGAGCTCATGGCTGGCGTCGGTGATGAACTGCTTCTGTTTCTCGGCGTTCTTGAGCATCGGCGCGATGGCCTTTTTGGAACAGATCCGTACAATGATATAGACCAGCGCAATGCAGACGACCGTGACGCCGACTGACAGCAGTGCCAACATGGAAACCGCGCGTTTTGTCTGGTAGCAGTCCAAAAAAACCGCCATCCAGCGATCGTCACCGACCTGCGTAACCTGATACTGATAGTCCTGATAGGAACCGGAGCCTTCACCATGCGCGACAGCAACCGCAAGGTACTCCGGAACATCGTTCTCGGTGATGGAAGCGATATTGTCCAGACCGACATCCGAAAGCTTGCCGTCACTGTCGTAGCGCAGCACGAAATACCGGGTCGTGTAAGGTGTTTCCTCGGTAAACGGTCCGTTCGGCTTGTCCGGCGCACCGGCTGACATGTTCGCCTGGCTCGGAGAATCGTCACCAGAATCCGTGCCCGGCAGCGCCGGGGTCTGCGCGTCTTCCTCCCGGTCTTCCGGCAGCGCCGGCTGGAGCGTGTCCTGCTTTGCCTCCGCGTCGTCAGATGGCAGGGCCTTGGGAATCGTCCCGCGGTTGTCCGTGATCATTTGCAGCGTGCGGCTGACATCCGCTTGGGTGGAAAGATAATTGGCGGCGTTGACACCGATGCAGAGCACCAACATGACAGCCGTGACGGCCAGCATGGTGATGCGAATGAATTTTTTGCGCAGGGCGTGCATCATGACCGCACCTCCAACACATAGCCAAGCCCGCGGTTTGCGTAGATGGAGACCGCAGAGTCAATATTTTTGAGTTTTTTGCGTAAATTGGAAATGTGAACCCAGACAACGTTGATCTCCGCGTCACTGTCCCAGCCCCAGACCCGTTCCATGATCTTTTCCGCCGAAAACACGACCCGCGGCGCGCGCATAAAAAGCTCCATGACCTGAAATTCCCGTCCGCTCAGCCGGACTTCCTGATCTCCGCAGGAAAGCATCCCGCTTGCCGCGTCCAGGGCCAGATCTTCGTAGCGTAAGATCGTCGGCTTATAGCTGTCACAGCGGCGCAGCATCGCGCGCACCCGGGCAAGCAGCTCATCCGGAGCAAAAGGCTTGGGAAGATAATCGTCGGCGCCGGCATCAAAACCGGTGATGCGGTCATCCTTTTCTCCTTTGGCCGTCAGCATCATGATCGGCGTCTGCACGCCGTCTGCGCGCAGCTGCCGGAGCACTTCAATGCCATTGCGCTTGGGCATCATCACATCTAAAATAACCGCGTCGTAATCTCCGGTCGCGGCATAATCGTAAGCGTCCTGCCCATTATCTACGGTATCGACCGTAAACTGGTTCTTTTCGAAAAACGCACCCAGCGCTTCCGCCAGATCCTGTTCGTCTTCTGCGATCAATAAACGCATCATCTTGCACATCCTTTCTGTTTCTTTCATTATATTGCTTTCAGTATAGCGAATCAAGCTAAAGCGAACCTAAAGAAAATTTTTTGACGGCCTTTAAGTTCTCTTTAGGCAAGGCGGTTATGATAAGACCATAAGAAACAGAACAGCAAGCTTGAAAGAAAGCAAAATACAAAAACAGAAAGGCAGGAAGAGAGAATGAAAAAGATCTTATCGATACTTTGTATGCTGGCGCTGGTGTTCTCACTGGCGGCCTGCGGGAGCAGTACTTCCGCGGACAGCATCTACGGAAAGGTGACCGCGATCGACGGCAGCACCGTGACTGTGCAGCTCGGAGAAATGAGCGAGCAGGGCGGCGCGCCGAGCGGTCAGGCACCAAGCGACGGTCAGCAGCCGCCGGAGATGCCGAGTGGGGAAGCGCCGAGCAGCCAGACTCCGAGCGGCGGTCAGCAGCCGCCGGAGAAACCGGATGGCGACGCATCCGGCAGCGACGTAGCGAGCGATGGCCAGCAGCCGCCGGAAATGCCGAGCAGTGAAGCGCCAAATGGCCAAGCACCGAGCAGTCAAGCGCCGGGCGGCGGCTTTACGGCAGGGGAGGAAACAGCCAGCTATGATCTGACGGAGGCGGTCATCACCAAGGATGGCAGCGAGGCTGCGATCAGCGATATCCAGGAGGGCGACATCCTGCGGATCACTTTAGACAAGAGCGGCAACGCGACGGCGGTGACCATTGTCACGATGGACGGCGGCTTTGGCGGCAGCAGCAATGTTGAACAGGGTAGCAGCGCCACTACCCTTGAGGAGGATGGGACGTATACCGATACGACCTATACTTCGACTGGCGACGACGAAAACGCGCTGCGCGTTGACAGCGCAGAGGTCACGCTCGAGAACGTAACGATCAACAAGGACGGCGGCGCGACCTCCAATACCGAAAACGGTGATTTTTACGGTGTCAATGCGGCGCTTCTGGCGACAGACGGCGCGACGGTAACCATCAAAAATGCGACCGTGACCTCGGACGCACAGAACGGCAACGGCATTTTCAGTTACGGAAGCGGAACGACGGTCAATGTTTCCGACACGACCATTACGACCAGCAAGGATAATTCCGGCGGCATTCAGACCACCGGCGGCGCGACCACCAATGCAAGTAACCTGACGGTAACGACAGCAGGAAATTCCTCTGCAGCGATCCGTTCCGACCGCGGCGGCGGTACGGTCAAGGTCGACGGCGGTACCTACACCAGCAATGGCTATAATTCACCGGCAGTTTACTCTACGGCGGACATCACAGTCACGCATGCTGCACTGACGGCCAACCATTCCGAAGCACTGGTCATTGAGGGACAGAATTCCATCACCCTCAAAGATTGCGATGTAGTCGGTAATATGAGCGATACCAAGGGCACCAGCTCCTCCGAAAACGTACACAATGTGATGATCTATCAGTCCATGTCCGGCGACGCGCAAGTCGGAGAAAGTACGTTTTCTATGACCGGTGGCAGTCTGACAGCAAAGAACGGCGATATGTTCTATATCACCAATACCGACTGCAGCATCCGCCTCAGCGGCGTCAGCCTCAAAAACCTGGACAGCGATGCTTACCTGATGAACATCTGCGGCAATTCCGCAAGTCACGGCTGGGGAACGGCAGGAGCCAACGGCGCGAATGTCAGTTTTGCCGCATCGAGCCAGACCTTGAAAGGTGATATCGTCGTGGATACGATCTCGACCTTAAACATGACGCTGGCCAAGAGCAGCACCTTTAACGGCACGATCAACATCGTGGATAACGTAGCGGGCGGCACCGCAGTATCGGACAACGCGGTCGTCACGATTGAGAGCGGTTCTGTCTGGAACCTGACCGGCGATTGCACTGTCAGCAGTCTGACCAATCATGGAACGATCAACTTCAACGGATATACGATCACGTTGGCAGACGGTACCGTGCTCAAATAAAGCAAAGTATTTCGTATAAATTCCCACTCCATCAGACAAACTCCGGCGGCAGCCTTCCCTGCAAAGCCGGAGTTTGGTGTTTATGGAGGAGCCACGGACAGTGATCAGAAGTAAAATTGCCGCCGGAAACGAAAGAAAGCAGGATTTAATGCTTGAAAGGCAGGAAAATATAGTGTATAATGAATGAAATAAATCAAGAAAGAAAAGCAAAACTAATTTTGGAGGCGATAACCATGGTGAAACTTTTGGTAGGACATAAAGGCAGCGGCAAGACGAAACAGATGATTGAACTGGCAAACGAGTCCGTTGAAACAAGCAAAGGAAGTATTATTTTTATTAACAAGAACCACAGACTGATGTACGACTTGAAATACAGGATCAGAGTCATTTGCATGGAGGACTTTGAACATGTAACAAACTGCGATGAATACATCGGTTTTTTATACGGAATCATCAGTTCCGATCATGACATTGAAATGATCTTTATCGACAGCATTTTGAAACACGCGGATTTTACCCTCGGTGATCTTCCGGAGTTTGTTGAAAGATTGAAGGACATCTCCAAAGATTACGGCATGGATTTCGTTGTAAGCCTGAGCGCTGAAAAGGAAGAAATGATTGGTGTAAATTTCGAAGGATGCGAAATCTTGAATTAATGGATTTGCTTGGAAATATCGGGCGGTGGGAGACCATCGCCCTTCTTTGCTTATAGGAAAGGACAGGACTATGCGTCAAAATTTGCGAAAAGAACAGATCTGCACATTCCTTGCGCAGCGTGGCAGAAAAACCATAGATATCATGCGGGAGTTCGCGGTTTTGATCCTATTGGTGGAAAAAAAGGACGGCATGCATTTTCTCTTTGAAAAACGCGCCGCCACGATCAAGCAGCCGGGCGATATCTGCTTTCCTGGTGGAAAAATGGAACCGGGCGAGAGCATCGAGGCCTGCGCATTGCGGGAGACTTATGAGGAGATCGGCCTGAAAAACATTGAAATCCTAGGAAAATACGGAACACAGTATGAGCTGGCATCCATTGCCATGCACGCAGTCGTCGGCATCGTGCCGGAGGTGGAACTCAAAAATCTCAGGTTGAGCGAGAAGGAGGTCGCGGAAGTTTTTACCGTACCGGTGCGCTTTTTCGCGGAGAATGAGCCTTATATCTACGAACAGGATATCATCCAGAACACGGAGGATTTTCCTTATGAAATGACGGGAATCCGCAGCGACTACAAGTGGCGCGTGGGTCATAAGCAGATTGTGATTTACCATTATGAGGACAAGATTATCTGGGGCTTGACGGCTGCGTTTGTTTATCACCTAGTATCTGAGTGGAAAAATGTAGCAATGCTTTGAAATCATACAAAATCGGAACCGTTAAAATTTCGACGGTTTCTTTTTTTACGGATTTCATGTGGAAAAGACGATTGCAAAAGTGAAAAAAACATGAAGAGGCTGTTTCCAGATTTTGAGGGGGTGACATCTCCGGAGGTAAGGGGTTATAGTTTTTGTATGGTACCTGATGCAAATGCGCAGGCAAAATCCTCCGGAGGTTCGAAAACCAACACCTGCGCAAGAGATAAGGAGGCAAACATGAAAAAGAACATGATAACCGCAGTCTTAGTGATAAGTATGGTTCTGGGGGCAGGCAGCGTCAGCTACGCCACAGAGAAAACGACATCGACGGCATTCTGCGCTAATACCGCAGGACAAGGACAGACGATGACCGCTGCACAGCTTTGCAAGGTGCAGACGGCGCAGGACTTTGCGTCACTCTGCAAAGAACAGATCAACTTTGAAGCACTCTGCAAGGAACAGCTCGACTTGGAGAACGTCTGCAAAGCGAACTTTGACTTTGATAAATTCTGTCAGATAAAGACGGACTGCAAGGATCAGAACGCGAAGCAGGATCAGAAGCCGGGCAATGCGCAGAACAAGGACGATCAGGCGAACAAAGGCGACCAGGGCAGCAAGGATGATCAGGTGAACAAAGACGATCGAGATGACAGCAGCAAAGACGAGCAGGTGAGCACCGGCCAGAGCAGCATGACGTCGCAGGTGGTCAGTCTGGTCAACAGTGAAAGAGCCGCGCAGGGGCTTACGGCGCTGCAAAGCGACAGCGAGCTGGCCAAGATCGCGCAGCAAAAAGCGGAAGATATGGCAGAAAACCAATACTTTTCTCATACCTCGCCGATCTATGGCTCTGCGTTTGACATGCTCAAGGCTGCAGGCTACAGCTACAAAAGCGCAGGCGAGAACATCGCGATGGGGCAAAAAAGTGCAGCATCCGTGATGGACGGCTGGATGCATTCTTCCGGACACCGCGCGAATATCCTGGACGCGAGCTACGAAAAAATTGGTGTCGGCTATGCGGTTTCCGCGGCCGGCACACCGTATTGGGTGCAGATCTTCGCGGCTTAGGTGCAAAATCAGGATTGATTTCACAGCACGACGGCGGATTTTCACAAAAATTTCACAAAAACCGAGAATTATGAAAAAAATGACTTTCCCTTTACCACTAATTGTATTATAATTGAGGTGTACTTAATTCTTAATTCATTTAGGAGGGAACAAATGAAAAAGTTTTTAACAGTATTGCTGATTCTGGCAATGGTATTCGCCATGGCTGCATGCAGCTCCAATGACAGCGGAGACGGCGATGACGCTGAAACTTATGCAGTTGCGATGATCACCGACTACGGCGATATCACAGACCAGTCCTTCAACCAGACGACTTATGAAGCTTGTAAGGCGTTCTGCGAAGCGAACGATATCCAGTTCAGCTATTTCAAACCTGCAGGAGACAATACCTCTGACAGAGTTGCAATGGTAGAGCAGGCGATCGGCGAAGGCTACAATGTGATCGTTATGCCGGGTTATGCATTCGGCGGCACCGTTGTAGAGGTTGCTCCAAACTATCCGGACGTAAAGTTCATCACACTTGACGTTGCTAAGGGAGACCTGCTGGAGGCTGCAGTAACCGCAAAGGGCGAAAAATACGATTATCAGCCAGACAACTGGGATCTTGCAGACTACTTTGACATGTCCAACGTTTACTGCATGATCTATCAGGAAGAAATCGCAGGTTATATGGCAGGCTATGCTGCTGTCAAGCTCGGCTATGAAGATTTAGGCTTCTTAGGCGGTATGGCAGTTCCGGCTGTTGTTCGTTACGGACATGGCTTTGTTCAAGGCTGTGATGCGGCGGCTGCAGAATTAGGCAAAGACGTGAAGATCAACTACATATACGGCGGACAGTTCTTCGGTAATGCCGATATCACGGCAGTTATGGATACCTGGTACAAGGGCGGCACGGAAGTTGTCTTTGCTGCAGGTGGTTCCATCTACACCTCTGCATGCGAAGCTGCTGCAAAGGTAGAAGGCAAAGTCATCGGCGTTGACAGTGACCAGGCACCGATCATCGACAAAGATTACGGCGAAGGCATGACCGTAACATCTGCAATGAAGGGTCTGTATCCTTCCACTTATGATGCGCTGACTGAAATCGTGCTGAATGGAAAATGGGCTGACTATGCAGGCAAGATCGACAATTTAGGCATTGTTTCCGATGTTCCGGAAGACAACTATGTACAGATCGCTCCGTCTACGCAATTCAAAGATGGCGCGTTCACGGAAGAAGATTACAAGGCTTTAGTTGCGAAACTCAACGCCGGCGAGATCAAAGTCGACAATAATACAGCAGCCATGCCGAAGACTACAAACACAACAGTAGATGAGCAAGGTCAGATTGTAGGCTAATTTAGTAAAAATGATAGGGGATGTCATTTGGCATCCCTCTATTTTTTAACGGAGGTAGGGCTTTGGAACAGCAATATGCAATAGAAATGCTCCACATTACAAAAAAATTCCCAGGGATCATTGCCAACGATGACATTACTCTGCAGCTGCGCAAGGGTGAGATTCACGCATTGCTCGGCGAAAATGGCGCCGGCAAGTCCACCTTGATGAGCGTTCTGTTCGGTTTATACCAACCTGAGGCTGGCGAGATCCGTAAGGATGGCAAAAAAGTAGAGATCAGTGACCCAAATGTCGCGAATGAACTGGGGATCGGCATGGTACACCAACACTTCAAGCTGGTTGAGTGCTTTTCCGTGCTTGATAATATCATTTTGGGCGTAGAGCCGAACAAACATGGTTTTTTGAAAAAGGCAGAGGCAAAGAAAAAAGTCGACGAACTGTCTGAAAAATACGGACTGTATGTGGATACAGACGCTTTGATCGAGGATATCAGCGTTGGTATGCAGCAGAGAACCGAAATCCT
>DJPG01000001.1:11767-11973 GCA_002439735.1 Firmicutes bacterium UBA6418
GACAGCAGTCTTGACACCACAGGAGATTACAGAACTGATGCAGATCATGAAAGGTTTGGCAGCCGAAGGAAAGTCGATTCTCTTTATTTCCCATAAGTTGAATGAGATCATGGAAGTTGCCGACCGTTGCACCGTCCTGCGCAAGGGAAAGTATGTCGGAACGGTCGACATCAAAGATACCAGCAAGGAAGAGCTTTCCCGCATGA
>DJPG01000012.1:0-6136 GCA_002439735.1 Firmicutes bacterium UBA6418
CTTTGCAATCGGCCTTTTTCGTGCTATAATATTGCTATCTCGCCCAAGAACGTATGCCTGGCATCGCCCCAATCAAAGGATAATTGGTGCATGGGTATAAACGGGTGCAAAAAGGAGGAACAAAGGCGATGACCAAAAAAGAGCTTGTTGCATATGTAGCGGAAAAGACCAACCTTAGCAAAAAAGATGCGGAGGTCGCGGTCAATGCGGTATTTGATGGCATCACTGAGGCGCTGAAAACCGGCAGCAAGGTCCAACTGGTTGGCTTTGGCAGTTTTGAAGTGAAGGAGCGTGCCGCGAGAATGGGAAAAAATCCAGCCACCGGCGAAGCGATTGAGATCCCTGCTGGTAAAACCCCCGTCTTTAAGGCTGGAAAAGCGCTCAAGGACACGATCAAGTAAAACCAAAATACAGCATGGAAGATGGACGGCTTGAGAAATCAGGCCGTCTTTTTCTATGTGAATTTCAGGAGGTCGTTATGAAAAAGGTAAAAATAAGTATCAGCGCAGTGTTAGCGGTGCTGTGCTGTATTCTCCTAAGCGCAGGTGTTGCCTATGCCACCGGCGACGACACAGACGGAACAGAACTCCAAGTAGCGCAGCCTGTTATCCTGGAGGTTCAACTTGGCACTCAGTGGGCAGGCGTGGAATTCCAGCTCAAAACGGATGCCGGGCTTTACCCAGGTACAATTACCGTGGGCCAGGACGGTGTTTTACGCACCGAATTAGGCAATAGCGGCAGCTATATTCTTTCCTGTCAGAGTTTCGGCGTTGCAGTGCCCAATCCCAGCGATACACAAAGTCAGGATATGGTAGGACAGGAGTTTGACGTACCAGCAGCAAACGGAGCGTCAAACAATACGGAAAATGCGGAGAACAGGGCGCCAAATACAGAGGTGTACGATTCGGATCGACCGAGTGTTGGCGGAATTCCCGTGATACACCTCGTCTTGTTTGGCAGTGGCCTTCTTCTTGCGATAGGCGCACTGGTTGCCATGCGCCTTATCCGGAATCGACATCACACAGAACAAAACCCATATGATTTTGATGAGGACGATGATGACTATGGAGACTGAGGCACCGGCATTTAGGATGCCAGACTCAGTCTGGAAGCAGCTGCTCTATTCCCAGACTGAGATTAAAATAAAAAATGCAAAACTTTAAGGAATATCATAGTTGTAATAAATATAATATTCCTTTAGGACTTGACTTTTGGGGTGCAATGTGCTAAGCTATAACCGTGGCAGGGGCTTGCACTCAGGCTTTCAGTACTTCGGAAGAGCTCCCGGAGTTAGACTCTCCCTGCAGGAGAGAAACTGTTACGGATTTGCGCACTGAGCGATCCATACGGTGCAAGCCACAACCGAACTCATTGGCCGGAAGGCTGCTTTGATGACAGGTACGTGCTCGGTATATAGAAACCGACTTTGCCGTCCTTTGTTTTCATGCAGTTTTCCGGCCATTTTTCTATATTCCGACGGAGGTGATAAAACTGTGAGACACAAGAAAAAGAAGAAAGGAATGAATCCGTCTCCAATGCGGTGCCAGTACTGTGGCGGCACGGTTGTGCTTCGCTCTGCGGACGGTATTTATCACGAAAACCGCAACCATACCAAACTCTATGTTTGCAGCAATTATCCGCGCTGCGATGCTTATGTCCGTACCCATCCGGGTACAAATATTCCTGTAGGTACACTGGCCAACCGCGAGCTACGAACACTACGGAATCGGGCACACCATTATTTCGACCAACTGTATCTGAGTGGTTTAATGAGCAAGCAGGACGCCTATCTGTGGCTTGCCGGTATTCTTCAGGTTCCGCTGGCCAAGGCGCACATTGGCCTTCTCGGAGAATATTACTGTGGTGAGGTTATCACGGCAAGCAAGAAGCTTCTGGAGCAGCATCAAAAACAACACAGGGATCGGTTCCGCCCATGCAGAGGAGGCGAAGCTTCATGACACTTACGCAATCTCAAAGAGAGAAAGTAGAGCAAAATCTCGGCCTTGTCGGGAAAGTGATTAAGGACAAGGTACATAACCCTGGCACGGGCAGCATCTATAGCTATGATGACCTTTATCAGATCGGCTGCATCGGCCTCTGCAAGGCGGCATACAGCGACAAGGGTGGGTGTTTTTCTACATATGCATATCGACTGATCTGGAACGAGATCTGCACAGCTCTGATCTATGCCAATCGACGAGCAGCGAAAGAATGCGAATTGATCCCGGAAATAGCTGGGCACGAAGATTGCGCAGATACATATCACGAATTGGACATCATTCTCGAGCGATTAGAATCGAGGTGTTCCGAAGCGATGGCAAAGGGAATCCGTGCACTTCGTCTCAGCGCGGAGGGATATTCCTGTGCAGAGATTGGAAGCGTACTTGGGGAGAGCGACAAATGTGTCGCTGCCCGGATTTCTCGTACCCGAAAATATCTCCGTTCGCATCCGGAACTTGTTCCATTCTGATAGATGATCCAAATTCAATAACAATAAAACGGCCTCTCTTCTCAGTTAAAACACTGCGGAGGGAGGCTGTTGCCTTTTGGAGGAAGCTATGAAATTGTTCAAAAACAACGCCCACTGGCTGTTCATTCCGATTCTGCTTTCGCTCCTACTGCTGATCCTCATGAAAACGGTACTTTTCCTTGGGTATATACCGACCGAGTCCATGGAGCCGACATTAAAGAAGAACTCGTTTGTTCTGGGGATGCGGCTGTACGGAGATCTGGCGGACGGAGATATTATTATTTTTGAGAAGGATGGGCGGCTGCTTGTTAAGCGTATTGCGGCGTCAGGCGGTGAAGCTATCGTTCGGAATGGTATTACAACGATCGTCCCGGAGAATTGCTATTATGTTTTGGGCGATAACGTTGAACATTCCTACGATTCCCGCTTTTGGCTGGATCCCTTCGTGAAGGAGGATAGTATAAAGGCAAAACTTTTGAATTGAACTTCCGTTCAATGGGACCGCACAAGGAGCGCGACGCAGCACTTATGCAGTTTTGTGCAAGCATCAGCGAAACTCGCTGTTAAAATGTGATTACATTCAAAAAACTCGCTCATTTTTTGTGGATTCGATTGATTTCGCAGCCTGCACTTGCTATAATAGAGAGGACAGGAGGCGATGATTATGCTGTATCTGAAGAGAAAGATCGATGCTTTTCTATCCTCATGGAAAGCAAATCCGGATCGAAAACCACTTATCGTCAAGGGCCCCCGGCAGGTTGGTAAGACAGAATCCATTACCCGTTTTGGCAGTATAAATTATACGAGCGTCATCTACATCAACTTTGTAGAGGAACCGAAGTACAAGATGATTACAGCGGACGGGTATAAGGCAGATGACATTATCAAGAACATCTCCCGCATAGACCCTTCCAAGCGATTCATTGAGGGGGAAACCTTGCTGTTTTTCGATGAGCTGCAGGAGTTTCCCAATATTGCAACATCTCTGAAATTCTTTAAGTTGGACGGTCGGTTTGATGTCATCTGCAGCGGCTCCATGCTGGGTATCAATTATCGGAAGATTGAGAGCAACAGTGTAGGATATAAAACAGACTATGAGATGTTTTCACTGGACTTTGAGGAATTTCTGTGGGCAAAGGGATATGATGACAGCTTTATCGCGGAGATGCTCACCCATATGCAGAATTTGACGCCCTTTAACGATGTAGAGATGTCCGTATGCAGCGAGTTGTTCCTGGATTATTGTATCTTAGGCGGAATGCCTGCCGTTGTAAGGGAATTTATTACAAAGGGTACCTTTGAAGGGTCGCTGGATATCCAACGGCAGCTCATTGCAGACTACAGAGAGGACATTCGCAAGTACGCCGAAGGCATTGACCAGACGCGAATATTGAATGTGTTTGACCATATACCGGTCCAGTTGGCAAAGGATTATAAGAAATTTCAGATTTCCAAGGTGGCGTCCGGCGCGCGGTTCCGTGACTACCGGGGCTGCATCGAGTGGCTGGACGATGCCGGTATGGTAAATATCTGCTATTGTCTGCAATTCCCCGAACTGCCGCTGCAGGGTAACTACGATGAGACCAAGTACAAAATCTACTTCGCAGATAGTGGTCTCCTAGTTGCTATGCTTGACGAAGAGGCGCAGGAGGATCTGCGGACAAATAAGAACCTTGGTGTCTACAAAGGCGCACTCTACGAAAATATTGTAGGCGAGGCGCTTGTCAAGGCCGGATATAAGCTCTATTACTACAAGCGGGAGGATTCGACGCTGGAGCAGGATTTCTTTGTCAGAACTGCAGACGCACTGATTCCCATAGAGGTCAAGGCAAAAAACGGCACCGCCAAATCTATCCGTACACTGATCAACAGCGAAAAATACGGAGACATCCGCTGCGGAATTAAGTTTACTGGCGGCAACATCGGTTTCAGCAATGACATCTACACGTTCCCCTACTTCTGCGCCTTCCTACTGAAACGGTATTTGGCAGAGGCAGAGCTGTGAACCCCGGATCAGGCGCAAGGTGAGTACTCATCCTCCATGCCTAACCAGCACGTCCTACGAAAACCGAAAGGCCGGTGATCTACGCAACCGCACAGATCACTGGCTCGTACTTTGACCGCAGATGACTCTCATAAAAAGCATCTGTAACAACTGCGGCAAGGACATCACCGGGCAGACGACCCAGCACATGAAGGAATCGCTGCTTTCCGATGGATACTGCGGAAGCTACCACAGCGAACGGGTGCAGACACAGGCGGCATGAGACGAGCAGGTGCAGGTGGGCACGGCATGGAACGAGACCGTCACCAGTTCTGGATGCGGTGCGAGAAAATAAGCGCACCGAAAAGAGAAAAGCCTCCGGTCAAGATGGCTGGAGGCTTATGCAAAGAGTCGTTCCGGGTTATGGCGTCGTATAATCTCGATGCAGTCGATGGCGTCCGTGTCATCCTCGAATGCGATGAGGGACTTGACGTTCTGCATGACCCACTTCGCTTTTGAGAGCATGGATAATGCGAGGCATTGAGATTCCACCTCATCGCCGACTTTGGCTTTCCATGTTCCGTGGCCGATACGTGTGACGCCGTATCTCTCGACGTTTCGGCCGACGTAATCGTAGAGGGTATCGAGGTCGTATCCGTTCGCGGCGGCTTTTCCCTCGTCGAATTCTATGGTGAAACTCCAAGGCTGCTTCGTTTCCATAATCATCCGCCTTTCAATATAGTTTTCTACATATTTATCTTACTACCTTTCTTCCCACATCTCAATCCTTTTTTGCTGGCTGGCAACGACAACGGTCCGTTCGTTGTTCGGCATGGCGAGTATGCGCGTCGCCAGATGGCAATGGTGTGGCTTCGGAAACTTTTTTCCGCAGATGGCACGGGCGATATCGTGTCCGAGCATGGATTTCTCAGCGATGACCAATTTCATGTGATGACGCCTTTCCGTTCTCGGCCGAGATGGCCTTGCGTTCGTTTCGAGTCCACGGAAGTCGGTGGATGACTGATTGACAAGACATTCCGGACGACGTATAATAATATTAAGGTCAAGACTTGAGTAGTCCCCAAGCAATTGGAGTTTGGATAGGCGCTCTAGCTCTTGGCCTTTTTGCTTATCTGTTGTCGGCCTTGCCCTTTAATGGAATGACGGGTACGCCTTCGCTGTGGCACATCTGCGCGTCGCCGAAAGGTACGCATATGGTGTTCCTCTGATCCTGTTTTGAGGTTCGGTCCGGCATTCTGAAGGCGTTATCTGATTTGCTCCTCAGCAAGACTTTCACTGGTGCGCAACAGCATTTCGCCGATGTCGTCCCCGAAGTCTTGTGCCATGATTGCTCCTTTCTCCCCGTAGGTCGGGGCTTGGATTGCCGTTTGTGCCATCGATTTTACAGTAAAGTCAAAAGCCAGCATGTGTATATTGCCTTGACGAAGCGGATAAAATATGATAAAATATGAACAATCGTAGATTTTCATAAATTGTGGAGGGTGCGTTATGACATATATCACCCGAGAGCTTGAGCGCAAGTTCTTAAAGCTCAATGATTTTTTCAAAGTTATCCTTGTTACGGGCGCAAGACAGGTCGGCAAAACGACGATGCTGAAGCATTTAGCTGAGAGTGACAGAACCTATGTCACGATGGACAATACAATGGCGAGAGAGCTTGC
>DJPG01000012.1:6210-6467 GCA_002439735.1 Firmicutes bacterium UBA6418
CCGGAGCTGTTTGAGCAAATCAAAATCATTTGCGACGAGAGCGATGAAAAAGGGCTTATCTGGCTGACTGGCTCGCAGCAGTACAATATGATGAAACGAGTGCGTGAGACTCTCGCCGGAAGAATCGGCATTTTGGAGCTGTACAGCTTGTCCGCAAGAGAAAAAGCGGGGCTTGTGTTCGACACGGATTTGGATTTCTCGCTGGCTACCTTGCAGGCGAGACAACGCAAACTCCCGAAAAATGATGTGGTTCAAGT
>DJPG01000060.1 GCA_002439735.1 Firmicutes bacterium UBA6418
TATTTGGTTAAAAGCTCGCGTTGAGACGAGATTTGTCAAGGGTATTTTCTGCGAAGTTTATGCAATACGCGCCAGAATCGTATTGGCTCGGCGTTTTCCGCACGCGGTGCACATAGTGCCGTATAGTGCAGCATCGGTAGCGGTATGAGCTTTCTAAGCCTCATGCAAATGCCCTTATAACACATCAATTATGTTACGGTGTTACTGAAGTCCAATCCTCATTGGACACAACCATAATCGTATGTCTCCATTCATAAGAATTTCCATCTTTATCGCACAAGCAGAAAGCGAATTGATATTTACCTTCCGTTAGGTATTTTGGCAAAATCATTATGCCGTGCGTCAAAGAAGTCGAGAAACAGTCCAAGGCAGACTGGTTTGTGTCTCCTGCCGGTATAAGCTTTCCGATTAAATACATATCAGCTATTGGCAAATCAGGTGCATATTGTGCACAGGTTTGATCAACAATCTCTGACAATATGCTGTTCATGTCGGTCGAATATAGGTCGAGTGTAAACACTGCACCGGAATACCTATAAACACCATTTAGAATCTTTGTGCTTCCTTGGGCAGAAAATTGATTGATGGGTACTTTGACTTTCCAGTTTTCTTCTGACTTATCTGCATCCCAATACCATTCACGGCCTGTGGCATCGAGTTCTTCCTCCGTTGTAAAAGCCGATAGTGGAAAAGATTCCAGTGCGAAATTGTCATCAATGACAAACATTACATTTGATCCCTTGTCGATAATGCTCCCCGCTTCTTTTGACTGCCATACAACACGAGTATCCGCGTTTGCCAAGTCCTCATTCGTCGATGCAAGTGCTAATCGACCATCAAGGCCAACATCACGCAGAGAGGATAGAGCATCGTCATAAGTCATACCATAAATATCGGGAACCAAAGAATAGCACTTATTGTACTTAAGTGTTTTGATTGTCACCCCGACACAGGTTGCCAGAAAAATAGCTGCCAACGTTACAAGCAAGAGATTTATTATAGCAATCAAGATTTTCTTTTGATTCTTATTTCTCGGTCGTATCCCCGCAAGCAAAATTGAAACTGCAATCGAAACGAGCGAAATAATTACAGGCAAATCGTCAATAGCTTTTATTCGCAGTAAAAACGCGGCCAATCTATATTCAGACATTGCCCATTTTCTCCTTCTCTACCATGCGTTCCAGCGCACGGAAGTCTATCTTGCCAACCGGTGTCAAGGGTAGTGCATCGCAAAATACATATTCCTTTGGCATTGCAAACGTCGGGATTCTCCCTGCCAGCCATTCATCAAATCGTGAAACCAGTGCTTTCTTTTCCATACCGCACTCTTTGTTCGGGACAATGTAAGCAAAAATGTCTCCGTTCAAGCCGATCACAGCACAAGCCCTCACTTCGCTTAACTCCTTCAAGGGGCGCTCTATTTTTGATGGCAAAATGCAATGCTTCGCATCGACCTGAATCAAACGCTTGATACGGTCAATGACGAACAGCATGCCGTCTTCCGTCATATAGCCGATATCTCCGCTGTGCATCCAAATTCGTCCATCTTCATGTCTCCATAATACCGACTTTGTTGCACTTTCATTTTTGAAATATCCCCGCATCATGGATGGACCGGAAAAGCAAATCTCGCCTTCTTCGTTGTACGGAAGCTCTTCACCCGTCCCCGGCTTAAAAATTGATATCGTCATCTGAGGCAACGGAATACCTACGCTGCCAACCGAATTACAATCATCCCAGCACGAACATGCCGAGGACCCGACTTCTGACATGCCATATCCTTTCACGACCTTATGTTTGCAACCGTGTGCGGCCAGATACTCGTTTACCCCATGCTCAAATCTTTCATCCATGGAGTCACCGCCAACAGCGGGGGTCTTTATGAAAGAAATATCCATTTTAGAGTTTTCCTGCAAGAGCGGTTCAAAATTTGTCGGTGTACATGTAAAATGATTTGGCTTATACTTCTTCAAAATCTTGCCAAATTCTCCAGCATTAAATTGTGGAATGAGAACTGTGGTGACACCAAGGGATAGCGGCATATGAATGGCTACGCACATTCCAAATGCAATAAATGGTGGAATCACACAGAGGTAGGTATCTCCTCGTTTTGGTGCGATTACGCATTGATATTGCACTGCCAACGCATTGATGGCGTTACTCGCCAGCAGAACACCTTTGGGATACCCCGTCGTGCCACTGGTATGCGTCATCAAGACAGAGCGCTCCGCTTCGCAGGGCGTTTTACTTGTGCTACCGCCCTTTCCGACTCGAAGAAACGTGTTCCACTGGACAGCAGACGTTGACATTGTCTTGTGATTCAGCGGTAGCAAAGATTCCAGCGGGGAAACCATTACTATCGTTTCTACACCGTGTACATGCAAGCTGTTTGCCTTTATAGAGGAGAGGAGAAACACAACCTTTGAATCGGCTTCTGCTATATGCCAACGAAGTTCTTCCTCTGAAAGCCTTGGATCGATCATATTTGCAATGGCTCCAATTTTGGCCAGTGCGTAAAATAGATATACGACCTCCGGAATGGATGGAAGCGCGATGGTGACAATATCCCCGACTTTTACGCCGTGTGCTGTCAAAGCCCGTTCTACATCATCTATCTTGGAAAACAGCTTACGATAGTCGATCTTTCGCCAAAAATATTGGAGAGCAATATCTTTCGGGTGAACTGAGTTATTCTGCCACAAAAAATCATATACGGTGCCGCCTGGCACGGGCATTTTTTCACCGCTGATTTTACCTTCATAATACTTTAGCCAGGGCTTGTCGATGGACGGGTATCCCGTCAGTTTTCTCTCTTTCATTTTCCTTGCTCCGTTTTCCTCTTATTTGGTATCCTGTAATGAATGGATACCAAGGTGAAGGATCATCGCCACATTAAAAAATGAGGCCATTGGTGTAGAAGCAAAGTAATATATCTGTATTTGTAGTTGGCTTTGCGGAAAATTAAGCCATTTGGAAGCAGGCCGACAATTCTGCATCTTGGCAAGAAAACTTCACATTTTTCGCCACAGATGCAATCAAAATCTCCGTTGAACGTCTCGCTTGCAGGCTTGTTCAACGATTCGGACAGCGGCTGCAACCGCTGAAGCATTGTCCGGCGTTATCCTTTTGATATCCGCGACCTGTCGATATACATCCTGCGGCAACGGAATATCCCGCGGACGGCAGTCTGCGAAAAACTCAATTTCCTTATCGTAGTAATAAATCGGGCGGGTATGCCGGGCAATATAGTCTTCCCACGCCTCTTCGATTCTGCCGAAATCGCCCAGCAGCTCCTGCCGGGTGGACTTGCCGTAACGCTCCATCATCAAGTAGTACCATGTTGCCATTCTATCCCGCAGCAACGACAGTGCTTCCTTCTCCGGCAGATTATCCAGCCGGAGCGGTTCGTCCACCACAGTATGGATGACATTCTCCGGCGAAGGATCTTCGGTGTTGCGGATATAGTGAACGACAGGAACGACCTTTGCACCGATGGCCTTGGCAATTCGATAGATGCCTGGCCAGAAGTCCAGCAGCAGCCGCTCCGGTGTCTTGTTCCAAACACCCTCTGGGAAAATCAGAAGATTTCCGCCCATCTGCAAAACGCGGATGGCATTTTCAGTGGAAGTTTTTCGGCTGGCGGCAACCTTTCGGTCACACAGCACCACACCGTTCAGCCATGCGCTGACACCGTCAAAGGTGTTGAAGAATGCGGGGAGGCTGCCAAACAGGATGTACGCATGACGCGGTGCGGCGCGGACAGCTCCCAGAATATCGTCCTTAAAGCGATGATTGACACAGAAAATCACCGGCTCGTTCGGTAAGGTAATGCCGTTGTCTGGTGCGGTGCTGGCAGCATCCATCAACTGGTTTCGGTTTTCGATTACCTGTGGATTGGAGAGAAATTTTTCACCCAGCAGTGGGAATATCGGATGGATCATCCGACGAAAGCGAAGACCTGCCCGCGTAGGACGCCAATTATCATCCAACAGCTTCCCAATTTGTCCACCCCACAGGCAGAACAGCCCGCTGGGCGCTCTGCCGCCGGTCAGATCATCGGTGTTCAGAATTTTTCCATCGAGAGAGGCAATGATCTTGCGAAATCGTCTCTCCTTCCAAGTTGTTTTTTCTGTCACGGTCTATCTCTCCATAAAAAGGCATTTTCTCTGTTGGGGATCAGCTTGTCCAGATGCGAGAAAGCTTCGCACTGCTCCATCTCAGCCTTATCGTGAAAGTGGGTAGCTTCTACCGATTCCAACGTGTCATAGGGATACATACGCCTCGCAAACTATACCTGTATAGTAACAATGGAATATGCTTCCACGCCAAAGTCCTGATTCAAATGTAGCAGCAAAACATACACATCTCCACCGGCAAATTCATCTGGTGAGAAGTAGTTCGTTGATGTCAGCTCTGGTTCAGCAGGGGCGTCAATTTCTTCCTTCCAAATCGCCGGATATGTTTCAACTGCTTCATGAATTGTTTCTCTTGTAAAGCGGCCATTACTGTATGCAGCAATCATTGTGTTGTAAATATCAGTATTGTCTTTCAGTGTAATATGTACCGCAATCTGGCTTTTTTGGCTGTCGGTATATTCACAGGAGAGTGCGGCAATTCTCTGACTGCTTGATACTTCGCAGGAAAGATTTTGCGCTGCATTGTTGCTAACAACCGTTTCGTAGATTGGATTTGTAGCAGCAGGAATACCGATGAAAATCGCAATAAGAGCAATTAAGGTGGTGAAACTGCCCCAAAATGCTTTTACAGGCTGGTTTAACGCATCGAACCAGCGTTGGAAATTCTTACTGAAAGTAACGGCACATGCAAAAATGATTGCAAAGAGAGTGGCCGCAATTAACAGGATCAAATGACTTTCAGCAAGGCTTCTGATCAAATCAATCGTATCGAGTATGCTCATAAGTTCTCCTTTCTCGCCGCCATGCGCTCCAGTGTGCGAAAGTCTACCTTGCCTGCTGAGGTGGTGGGCAGTTTGTCCATCGGGTTGTAGGCATAAGGCCACGAAGTTTCTGGCAGCTCCTTGCGGCAAAGCACTGCCAATTCCTCCTGCACCTGCGGCCATTCATCGTTGCTATGTGGCACAACATACGCTACGACCAGATATCCGCGCTCGCCATCGGCTTTCCCAACAACAGCGCACTGCTTTACCGCCGCATGACTGCTGATAACTTTTTCAATCGCCATAGGGTAGACGCGGTAGACAACATCGCCGGACATCGCCCAAAGGATACGTTTGATACGGCCGGTAATAATTAAGTGACCATCTTTTGATACATAGCCCAGATCACCCGTGCGAAGCCAGCGGGTATGGTCTTCGACCCACATAACGTCATCTGTCTCTTCTGGATGATTTAAGTACATCGTCATCAGGCTTGGGCCAGACACGCAGATCTCGCCCTCCTGCTCACAAAGGAGCTCCTGCTCCGTGTCGATGTCCCGTACTTTGATATTGTTTCTGGCAAATGGGATCATCTGCGTAGACTGGCAGGTGCTCGTACAGAACGTCCCTGCCGTTTCCGTCATGCCATATCCCGTTACGATCCCGCATTTTGCCCCATGTGATTTCAGAAAATCGGTTGTCGATGCTTTCCATTCCTCGCTCATCCCGTCACCGCCAAAGGCTGCCGTCTTGACAAAGGACAAATCAACGTGTCGGTGTTGGGCATATTCCACCAGCTTGTTCAGGTGCAGCGGGCCACCGGTAAAATGCTGCGCTCTATATTTCAACAGCACACGCGGGAAATTCTGCGGAGAGGGGTCTGGGATCAGTACGTTCTCCAAGCAGTTACACAATGGAGTGTGTACCCCAACAAAAATGCCGTAGGCGTAGAACGGCGGCAGGATATCAAGAAATCTCTCTCCCGCACTGAACAGCAGATGGCCGTTCGTGCATTTATATTGAAACGCAACGGAATTGGCCGCGCCGTTGGAAATGACGACGCCTTTGGCCTTGCCGGTAGTGCCGCCGGTGTATTCAATCACGGCGGCGCTCTCCTTTACATTGACAGGATAGATTGCGTCAACGTTCTTCCCGGCTTCGATGAAGCTGTTCCACGAAGTCAGTGTGGTCGGCGCAGGTTTTGCCTTCATCCTGAAAAGGACGGCTGTGACGGGCGGCATGGATTGTGCCAACGAAACGGAAATGACTTGCTCCGCACAGGAATCCTTCACCGCTTCCGTGATTTGCTTCTCTGCAAGGTCTACCGTGATTACAACCCTACTCTTCGCCGCAACAATCTGCTCGTGCAGCTCCTGCGGCGTGGCGTTCAGCACAAGGAAGTTTGCCACCGCACCCAGCTTGTTGACCGCGTACAGCAGGTACACAGCCTCCGGGATTGCCAGCAGGCACAGGCTCACCACGTCACCCACCTTTACGCCGCAAGCTATCAACGCGCGGGCGCAGCGGTCGATCTCTGTCTGTAACTGCCGGTGGGTGATCTTCCGTCCGAAGTAATTGAGCGCAGGCTCATCTAATCGCCCTGCATTGCAGGCGGTCATGTAGTCGTACATCGACCCATCCGGCAGAGGGGCATGGATAGCTTCCTCGGAATAATATCTCTGCCAAGGTTTATCAATGGACGGATAGCCCGTCATGTTCTCATTCATTTCCGCCGTTCTCCTCTGATAATGCTTTCTAACAGGTGATAGTCCGCTTTTCCGGTTGCCGTGCTCGGTATATGGTCGATTGAGCGAATTTCGCTTGGAACCATATATTCCGGAAGGTGGCTTTCACAGTGCTGCCGAATTTTTGCAATGGTTTCTTCCTCCCCTGCGACAAATGCGACAGGAACATAGAAGATGCCATCCTCACTCTTGGTGACAACCGCACATGCCGAATCGGGCGAACACTCTCGAATCACTTTTTCAATGTAATCGGGGAACAGCTTATAGACCCCATTGTCCCTGCCCTTGGCAAGATAAATCCGCTTGATCCGCCCTCGGAGAAACAAAAAACCGTCCTGATCGATCTCACCAAGATCGCCTGTTCTCAGCCAGCGAGTACCATCCTTGCCTGTGACTATCACCTTGCTGTCTTCGTCGGGATTCTGATAATATCCCAGCATCATGCTTGGCGAGGTCATCCATATCTCTCCGGTGCTCCCATAGGGCAGCTCGTCGCAGCTATCCGGATCAACGATCTTTACGTTGGCCAGGGAAAAAGGTATACCAACACTGCCTTCTTTCCAAACCGTATTGCTCCCTGAAACAACCGTTCCGCCGAACTCTGTCATGCCGTATCCGGGAGCAAGATGCGAGATGGCTGCGCCATTACTTCTAAAGAACAATACGTACTGTTCTGCATCCGCATTTGAAATCGCTTCGCCGCCATAGCCTATTGTTTGGATAAAGGACAGATTTTGCCTTTTCTTTTTCTGCACCTGAATGATATTTCGGATGTGTGCAGGCCCGCCGAGGAAGTGCGTCGGTTTATAGAAAGCGAATGTCTTTCCGTTTGTTTCGGGATCTGGCGAAGGGCTTAAGCAGACCTGTAACCCAAGGCACAGCGGTGCATGAATAGCAAGACATATCCCAAAGGCAACAAACGGCGGCGCAATATTCAGAATGGTATCGCCTGCCTTCAAAACCTGTGGAGAGTTTTTGTATTCCACTGCAATGGCATTTACGTTCCTGCTGCTAAGCAGGACGCCTTTAGGTACGCCGGTCGTTCCGCTGGTGTGAACAATCAGGGCCGGTGCATCCGCTTTCCCGACGGGAAAGCAGTCATGGCGAGCATCACATCTGCAAATATCGTCAAAATACAGAGCGTTCTTAACCTTGCTGCGTTTCTTCGGTTTGGGAAATAAAAGCCGCTTCAAAGGCGGTAGGGAACGGGCTACCGGAGCCACAATGACTTGCACGGAATCGCCAAGCCGCCCCAACTCAAATGCGTCCTCGATCAGAGGCAGGAAGGTATCTGCTGTCAGAACAAATCGGGTATGTGTAGCTTGGAGATTTGCCAAGATCTCTCTTGCGGACAGATTCACATATTGAAGATCGATCACCGCGCCAAGCCGATTCAGCGCATAAATCGAAGCGATACATTCCGGCGTGTTCAACGCAAATGCCGCCACAATGCTTCCGCTCTGGATTCCAGCTTTGGAAAAAGCGTTTGCCGCACAGTCAATCTCATGAACCAGTTCCCGATAGGTGATTTTTCTCCCAAAGTAGTTCAGTGCAGGCTCATCCAACCGCCCCGCATTGCAGGCGGCCATATAGTCGTACATCGACCCCTCTGGCAGCGGGGCATGGATGGCCTCCTCAGAATAGTATTTCAGCCACGGTTTATCAACGGATGGGTAGCCTGTTATGTTCTTTTCCATACTTTCTTCCTTACAGGCGAATCAAATGGCCTGTATTCTCCTGCATTTTTCTTATGTCCAGCTTCCCACTGGGGGCAACAGGCAGTGCATCATTATAAAGGCGGAACAATACCGGCTGATGGGTTGCATCCAGCTTTTCAGCGCAGTGCTCCTTTACCATGCGCAGCGTCTCTTCCTGATTGGCCCCGCCGATCAGGGCGGTATGGCAAATGTGCGTCATGATGCCATTGATCTCATGGGCGATTGCCTTACACTGCCGAACCTGCGGAATATCCAGAACGGCTCGCTCGATATCAAAGAGATAAACCGTCATACCGCCTGAGTTGACATAGGAATCACTGATCCGCCCGCTGACGTATACATTTCCATCCTCTGCGACATAGCCCATATCGCCGGTACAGGCCCAGGCATTCCCGTCCGCATCAGTATGAAAATACTTGGCAGTTTCGGCTGGCTTTTTATAGTAGCCCAACATCCGGCATGGTGTCAGGACACGGATCTCACCGCGCTCGCCATAGCGCTTTTCTTCGCCGGTCGCAAGGTCAAATGCGGCTACGGTTACATGCGGCATAGGAATACCGGCAGCACCCACGGTGTTGATCCGCTCACAGGAATATGTAACGGTTCCGCCGCACTCGCACATACCATACCCTTTGTGCAGGCCGCGCAGGTTTCCGTTATCAGCAAGCCATCGGTTGTACTTTTCTTCTGCGACAGGTGCAACATACTCACCGCCTGCGCA
>DJPG01000041.1:0-5732 GCA_002439735.1 Firmicutes bacterium UBA6418
CGGTCAGCATGCCAACAAGCCATGTCAGAACGCCTGCGACAACGTCCAGTGCGCCCGCCAAGATGTCCAGCAAGCCAGTGATCACTGAAATCATTGCAGCCGCATAAGTCTGCGCCAGATAGGACAACGCTTCTTTCATGAAACTTAGGATCGCCTGCACACCCGGAGAACTGGTGAAGCGTTCGAAAGCTTCTTTCAAGTTATTCCAAGATTCCTTGAGCCTATCGACGTATGGCTGCAAACGCTGAATGGATTTCGTGATTTCGTCAAAGACACCGGTCTTTACGTCTGGTGTCTTAATTTCTTCCATCTGAAACCCGCCGCCTGCATCTGCACCACCGCCGCCGGATGCAGTGTTCTGTTGCAGCACGTCCAGTTTATCAAATGCGGCAAGGGATTCACTCGCGGCTTTTCCGGCTCCTGCGGTTTCTTTTGCCAGACTATTCTGCGCACCGGCCGCCGCCTTGGTGGATTTTGTCGTGGACTTGATCTGCTGATTGAATCCGAACAGTTTACCAATCGTATTTGCGAATGCATTCGCCAGTGTGATCAGTGCCGACAGAATGTTGTTGATCAGCTGTACCACCGGCGTTAATACCCGGATCAGACCGCCACCCAAGATGCTCAAAAGTTCCTTGAACCGTTCAGACAAAACCCTTGTCTGGTTCGCCCAGGAATCCGATGTGCGAGCAAAATCGCCCTGTGCGTCGGCTAGTGAATCCATAACGAAGTTGTACCTTAAAGATACCTTTTCCGCTTGGCTCATGGCACTGTAGGACTTCGTGATGCCCTTTTGCAATGCGTATTGCTGAAGATTGACTTCTGTCATAACCACGCCCAAATCTTTGAGCGTTTCGGTCTCGCCAGTGAAAATGGATTTCAGCTTTGTCGACGCTAAATCCGTGCTGATGTTGTAGAATGATGCCACATCACCGGTCAGCTTTGCGGTTTCGATCGCCATGTCAGACGCAGCGTCCATTGACAATCCCATTGATTTTGCCATTGCCATATAAGTGGACGCAGTCTGTTTTGCAGACAGCTTCGACATCCCGAACTGGTCGATGGCGATGTCTGCGAATTCCTCGCATTTGTACGCCATACTTCCGAACGCCGTGTCTACCACATTCTGCACTTCATCCATATCGGATGCCAACTCAATAGCCTGATCGCAGACCGTGATCAAGCTTTGCACCATTTGTCCTGCCATCTGTGCAATGCCAAAACCAAGAGCTGTGCTGAACGCTCCACTCATAACGCTGCCAAGCTTTGAGGATTGCTTTGTGATTGCTTTTGTTCCTTTGTTGAATCCAGAAGTGTCTACTCTGGTATCAAAATTTAAATAACCGTCAACCATTTGTCTCGCCCCCTTTCAGCAGTGCATTGAATGTATCTAAAACTTCTTGTTCGTCAGCCGTAAGTTCGATTTTCAGCTCTGCAATATCCTTGTTCTCTGCCCACCATTCACGGTCTGCTTTGGTTTGCTTCCCGGTCTTCTTCAGCTTTCGCTGGTGGACAATCGTGTTGAAAACGCATTCTCCGGATTCAAAAAAAGCGCTCATGAATTCCCAAAAATGATAGAATTCTTTTGACCTTATGGAAAATCCCGCGGACTTATCCACGGCAGATATGATAAACTTGAGATCCTGTTCCCATGAGAAAAGCCGCCCAACCGAAGATCCTTTTTTGCCCGTGGTTTCATCGCCAAGGTTCAGAAACCAAACCGCTTTCTGTGCAGCTTCCGGAACTAATCTATAAGGAATTTCATCCTTATAGAAGACTTCCACCATGCACTCGATTTTTTCTGAATCTGTCAGATCAGAACGTTCGAACATGCGCATAATATTAACGCAGGGACGCCAGTCTGCGTTAACAGCATATTCGCGTCCCTGCAACAAAAAGGAGGTTGGTAATTTTAAAATGTCCATTATTCTTTGTACTGTCTTGCGACAGCTTTCACCTTTTCTTTCCGCTTTTTGGTTTCTTTCTCGAAATACGGAACCAGAGCCATGATCGCATTGTTAAAAATGAATTCACCGTTCGATGCAAGGCTGCAGGCGTACTGCGTGCCAAAAAGTGCATCCGACGCTCCCTCTCCGAAAGTATCGTCAAAACCTTCCCGCAGGGTCTTGTCGATCTCTGCATAAAGTTTCAATTCCTCTTTTGCTCGTTCCGTTTCGTCCAGACCTTTCGCGTTCAGTTTTTCTTCCTCGGCTGACAGCTTATTCAGCTTTTCCGGCATCTCGTTTGCCAGCTGGAAAAATCCATCATACACCCTCGCGTCCGTCGGGTTAAAGGATAGGATCCTGCCGCTTCCGTTCACATCAAGGTTGATGACGCCATCATCAAATTTCAATGTTTGCATAAATGTCACCTACTCTTTCACTGTGAACGCCTTTGTGGATGGGTTAAATGTTCCCTCGGTTTTGATGCCGGTGTAGTGGATGTTGAACGGGATCTGATATCCTGTCGTGTCACCGCCTGCGGATACCACTTCGATGTACACTTCTTCTTTGGTTGCCGGGTACGCTCCGCTCGTCGCAGATTCGTACAGCTTCACTCTGACAACATCCGTCTTGACATCGTCCAGGATCTTGTCATTGTCGATGATATCCTGCAGGAATTTGAACAGGTCGCTGCCCGTGTCCGCAATGAACGGCTCGACAGACGCTTCTTTTTCGTATCCTTTCAGGTTGATGGATTCCTGCCCTAAAATGTTCTTTTTCTTTTCGATATCCGCAGAAAACTCAACGGAAAGTTCCTCTAAGTCTGCTCCGAGGACCTCATATGTCGCAGTGCTTTCTGTCGGTGTGCAGTTAATGAAGTCCTGCACTAACTTTCTTGCAATTTTCGCCATTATATTACCTCTTTCTTAATTCGAAGTTGGATTTGCACTTGATAAACGCCTGTGCCGTCCGATTCGATGTCCATAAGCATGCAGTTTGAAACAGTCATCTTCTCTGCGGTGAACCTTCCGGGAAGCTCCGGCAGCTGCTGATCGTCAAGCCACATTGAAAAATCTTCAAGAAAATCTTGATTGCTCGCACGGTCTTCTTCCTCTCTGGCATTCTCTCGCACATAGAAGATGTAGTTGTTCAAATAGGTCTTGTTTCCAAGAACATCTTCTCGGTAAGTATCGTTGCCGCTCGGCTGCAATGCATAGCCGCTCTGTTTGCCCTCAAAATCGGTCAAAACCGTCATGCCTTTATATTTACCTATGAAGTTTTGCAACGTCCTTAAAATCGTCATTTTATGCCTCACTTAAAGAATTTTTGACAGCCCTTTAAGATTTGCTCTTTATGAGCTGCTTTCATGCGTTCAAACCACAGTTTTCCTCTTTGCGGCTCGCCGTGATAATGCAGTGGTTCGTCTGTAACGTGCTTTGGTGCTCTGCCGTAAAAAGCTCTGCCATCGGAATCACGCATGACTTTTCCGTAGTACAAATATCTGGCATACGGTGACTGATAAACCACTTCGCCGCTTCCGATGATCGTTCCGATTTTTCCGCTTTGATCTAGCGCACCGGTCTGGAACGGAATGTATCTGGAATTGTGCCTTAAAACTTCACTGTCGATATACTTCTGGCACAGTTCAAACTGTCTTTCCCGGTCTGCTTCAAATGTCGGACTCCATTTTAAAGCGCCGGTATTGCTCGGTCTATTGATCATCGTGCCGTCACTCTCCAGTGCTGCAAGCCGCCATAATCGTAAGTTTCCACCGTGGTCACGTATAGTCCTTCCGGGATCTCTTTCGAGGACTTTTCGATCGTTTTCAGGCATACGCCTTTCACGATGATGTCCTTTTCGGAAACCGCAATTCTGGAACGCATCGGAATATACACCTGCACTTTGTCCTCTGGACTGATGCCGGTCTTTCGCAGCACGATGCCGGACAGATCTTCCCACAATACGCCATTTACAACGGAGCGGCTCCATGTTACGGAACCGCTCTCTTCTGTTCGATGGTAAATTGTCATGTAGTGCGGCAGTCTCATAGCATCGCCCCCCGGTAAAGGAGTCCTGTCATGATCAGATAGGTTTCCACGGAATCCTGCAGCTTCTGCTGATGCGTTCTTCCACTGCTGCCATAGCTTCTCGACCAGCTCCCGACGGTCTCGGACATTACCTCGCCGCCGGATTCAAAAGAATACAGACAATCACACGCTGCGCAGGTTGCCAGTTTGATTTCCTCGCCATATTTTTTCAAAACATCCGGCGTGATCCGCTTCATCGTGATTTGGTCGATATAGGCGGATGCCTTGAGGACTTCACGATTGAAGTCCTCTTCTGGCATGGTTCCGCTATAATCATTCGCATAATACTCATAGTCGCAATACTTTTCCATGCGACACCTCCGCTATTTTGCGGCGAGCTGAATGGTCTTGGTTACTGCCGCAGCTGCGATCGTAACCTCATCCGTTACAGGCTTATAGCCGTCCGCTTTCACTTTTACGGTGTAGTCGCCCGCCGGAAGGTTTACTTCCACTTTGCCGCTGGCATTCGTGACCTTTTTCGCGCCGTCAATCATGACTACCGCTCCCGCAATCGCCGTACCGCTCGAAGCGTCTCCGGTCGGCGTATCGGTTACGGTAAGTGTCAGTTTCTGCGTGGTCTGCGCCGTTGCCGGTTCTAAGAACGCGAACGGTACGCCGGTTCTGTCGCCGTTCATTCTGGTTACCGGGTTCGGAAGCGCCCAGCCCATTCTAAATACAACACGAATCGCGATCATATCCTGTTGTGCCAGGTTGTACACGATCTGCTTCGTGGACGGATCCTGAATGACGCCCTGATCCAGGATCTTAACAGTGATGTCCTGTCTGATTGCGTAAACCGCTTTGGAGAAATCGCCGACGATCAGCTGCGCGATGGAAGTATCGAACGAACCGTTCTGCGGGAACTGAATCGGTGCACCGTCTAAGGTGTAATTCGTGCTTCCCTGCATGTCGGATTTGAAGATCGGAAGACCGTCTGTGGTCTTGATGCCTCTTAATTTCGCACGCATTCCCATCGATGCGATTGCGCCGGTTACCATCGTGCCCATTTCCTCAACCTTGGAAATGACGCCGCCATCGCCGAGTAACAGGTTGTAATAGTCCGGGGAAGAACCCGGAGCTACGTTGTTTCCTGCGACTCTCGCTCTGGTTACAATGTCTAAATCCCATTCTGCCGGTCTGCCGTTACCGAAGATTACAGCGGAGTCAACTCTTTCGCCAATTGCTTCGTTGATTCTCGGCAGGATCTCGCCGATGATGTCGAAAGATGCATCATCAACGACTGCTTCCGGAATCGGTACGATAACAGCCAGTTCCGCAGCAGTCAAATAAACGTTATCCCACTCCTGCTTTGTGGTCTGTTTCATGCCGGTGTCGCCGTTTACCCAGTAGGCGGTCGGCAGCATATCTAATACCGGCATTCTGGTCGTTTTGGAAGACATGTTCGGCAATTTTCTCGCCATGCTCATGAATGCGGAATTTGCCGGTGCTTCCTGCTGAATTGTGTTGATTAACTGCTCCTGAATCAGAGCTTCTGCTTTTTGTCTGTCTACAATATTAACTGCCATTTGTTACTCCTTTCCGAATAAGGCGCGAAGTGCGTTATTTGCTTCTGCGTGATCGCCTGCGCCCTCTGTTACATGTGTGCCGCCCTCGTGGCGGATTCCCTCTTTCTGCTTTGGTTCGACCTTGAAAAGAGACGGCGAAGATTCTTTATAAGGCTTTAAGGTTTCTTCAATCCCGA
>DJPG01000041.1:5774-6211 GCA_002439735.1 Firmicutes bacterium UBA6418
CTTTCCGTCTGCAAACGCGAACTTGTCAATGCCGCCGTGCTTATAGATCAAGTAATCCGGATCCGTCACGCCTGCGCCTGTCAGCGCTTCTTTCAGGCTCTGCGACTTGACTAAATCGGAATACTTCTTCTGCTCTGCCGCGATGTCATCGTCATACTTCTTTTGCAGATTTCCGAGCTGTGTTTTTAACTCGGTCGGTGTCTGACCGCCGAAACTTTCAATTGTGGCATTCAGGTTTTTAATCTGCTGATTTGCCGCGGCAAGTTCATTCTCTTTTGCGGTTGTCTTTGCTTTCTCTGCTTCTATGCCTACACCATAGTCCGCGAAGATCGCTTCTGATACCTCTTTTGCCTTGTCCTCTGCCAATCCTGCCTTTGTCAGGATTTCTTTGATTTGTTCTCTTTTCATAATGGTCCTTTCTGCACTTCGTGTTTAAC
>DJPG01000041.1:6296-8217 GCA_002439735.1 Firmicutes bacterium UBA6418
TCAGTCGCTCTTGTTTTTAATAATTTTAGGTATAAAAAAGCACCTGCAAAGGTGCCTTATAATAAGTCTAATATTGATTCGCACGTTTTGCCGAATGGCGTAATATTATAATTTTCATCGAAGCCGTTTTTCTGTAGATTCTCTGAAACAACTTCTTCAATTTCGGATTCGTCTACTTCATTTTTTTCGACATCAAGTCCGATTTCTTTCATAAATTCAATTTGATCTTTTTTGAACTTCATGTCAATCACCCTTTCTATATTTTTGAGCAGTTCGCCTTCCTGTTCTCCATACAGTAATAATAGCCTTAGTATCTGGATTTACACATACAGTAGCGCTTTCTCCGATATATTTTCGGCTTTTTCTTCCGAATGAGTCTGTGATTATCTCTCCTGTATACAGCGGATCATTGAGGGCATTTTGAATTTCGGAATCTGTTACTCCTCTTTCTGCTTTTCTATCTTCTGCGTGTTTTGTATCAGTATGCTTTATTATACCACTTTCAGCGTCTTTTGCAACGCTTTTCACGATTTCTTCTCTGCCATACTGCCGTTTTAATCCGGTTTGGGTGAGAAAGTCTTTCTGGATGTCATTCCACTTTTTAATTTTCGCTTGCGCACGCTCCGAGGACAGCCCTGCAGCTTCCATTCCGACCTTTTCACGCTTCCAGCGCCGGAGCTGACGCTCGATGTATCTTTGACGCTGTGTTGTTTCGTATCCGGTCAGTTTTTGACCGTTATAGGTGTACTTCTTTGCTCTTAGGGATTCCAATTCCTCTTCGGTGTACATCGGCTCATCGCCCTCGAAGAACGGGTGAAAGTTGTGCCTGCAATTTGCACCGCACAAGCCTGTAACAGTTCCGTAACCGGTTGCTTCTGAAAGCTTCTCATAACCTTCTGTTTCTCCGCTGACGGAATAGACTTTCCCCTGCCAGACTGCATGCGTCGGTCTTGGCGCTTCGGTTATGCTGACTTCCACCAGATCCGTTCCCAGTTTTTTCACATTGTCCAGCGTCAGTCTTGCCGCTGTCTGGTTCACTCCGGTTCTCACTGCACGGCGAACCACAACGTCAATATAATCGGATCTGGTCGGATAACGATATGTTTCAATCCCGTTTTTCGCAAGATCCACTACTGCGTTTTTAATCGCAGCTTCCTGCGAAAATGCTCCGGTTGTCACCTGCATATAAACCCTGTCTAAGGCTTCTGTGATCTGTTTTGAGCCATTTATCGCCGTCGACTGTGTCAGATTATCAAAGCTTCCTAAACTCCTGCTTAAACCTACGTTTAGCGTGTCGATTGCCGCCTGCGTCGGTTTCACGCCGTCATCTTCGAGCGTTTTCACGCCTGCTTCCTTCAGCAGTCTTGTGAGCTCCGTCTTGGTCTTACCTGTGGCAGCTGAAAGACGCTTCAGGATCTCTTTGTAGGAAACGCCCATCTCCCGCAGCTTCTTCGCTTGCCATTCCGCAGAAGAGCAAAAGTAATCGTACTCGCTTATCTTCCTTGCCATGTCGGCAATGATGTCGCGTTCGGCCTGCTCGTATATGGCCACAAGCCGATCCGGACATTGTTCCAGGTATTCCGGTGTCAACATCTTTATTCCTCGTTAAACCAATCTATGCCGCTTTCTGCCTGCGGCACATTTGCCTTGGCTTCTTCCTCGGTCTCTCCGAAGAACCTTACGCGGTATTCCCATTTCTGACGAACGCCGTCACGGATTTCTTGCAGGAACTTTTCTTTCTCGGCTCCGGTGTCCTCGATGATGGAATCGTCAAAATTGATCGTGATCTTTGCCGGGTCCACGGAGAAGCCGCCCATATCCGCAAGTGCAAGTACCATCTTTCGGAGTGCTTCGTTTAAGATGATCTCATGCTTTCTCAAATTCCGGTAAAGGTCCGATTCCTCGCTGACAACTTCGGTCG
>DJPG01000041.1:8244-10187 GCA_002439735.1 Firmicutes bacterium UBA6418
ACTCCGGTTGTCTCAAACCGGTAATAAGAATCGCCAAGACCGCATTTTTTCGCTAGAATATTCAGTGCTGTTTTCAGCCCCTGCTCATGCGCATCTGCCCGGATCTCCATATTCATTTCGACAATCGTGTTTTGGCCGTCTGTTTCAGTTACGGCATAGAACTCTGTATCTGATGCATCAAAGATCGGATATGCAGGCGATCCGTCCTGCGTTTCCATGATTCTAGCGTACTTGATCGGTATGATGATTCTCTTTTTGCCTAGCCGGTATTCGTTCGTATAAGAATCATAAACCAGATCTAGCCCTTGCAGCTGATCAATGGAGTTCGCATAAATCGAAATGCCCATCGGATTGTCAAGCTGCACATTATTGACAATATTCGGCTTGATGATCTGAAAGCGTGCCACCGGTGAATTCGTATGGATCTCCGGTACAATATCCTCCGGCAGGTCAGTCTGCGACAAGCTGTCTCCATTTCGTTTAAAGTAAACGTTCCGGATCACGTAGTTGCCGCGTTCATCGCGTTCGTGAATGTTCAGATAAACGTATCTGTCTTTTTTGATCTTGTGTTCCGAAGCAAAAGCACAATCCAAAATTTCGCCGTTTTCTGACGCCAGCGGGTAGATCATATCCGCCCGGACATAGTCGATGTTTGGGCTATCTCCGTCCATGAACTCTACAAACGCACCTGTTCCCAGTGCCATAGTAAGCTCGATCAGTTGATTACCTCTTACATAGAAACAGTTTGCATCCAGAATGTCGTTCAAACGGTTCTGCGATGTTTCGTCTCCGGTTACGATCTCAACCTTTTCATTCAGCAGCATATTCGCCCAGTCCTCGGAGATCTTCTTGGACATGTTCAGTGTCTTTCGGGTCTGTTTCACTCTTTCCACGCCGTTCCATTGCTGATAGCTGTGGAATGACGTTTTCCCTTTGTACCATTGCACCCAGTCATCAATCGCCGAATAGAACGACTTGTCGATTGTTCCGTATCCGTTGCGGTCTAACCACTCTATAATTCCTTGCATTTACATACCTCTCAAATAAATAATGTCGCTCATAACCGATTCGGTGGAGTATTCCATCGAGTCCAGAGAGTCAATGTTTGTTGTGCCATCATCCAATCTCTCATCTTTTGTCGGGTCTTTTCCGCTGTAGACTGCGTTTTCGAGTGCTCCGATCGTGGCAGCGCAGCTTCGCATGATTTTGAATCGGTCCTGCGCCATGATGGAGTTGTAGAACGCAATCCGGTCGTTAATCGGTCCCTTTAATGCATTTCGCACGTCAATCCCGACCCTATTCTTGGCGATCGCAACTTGAAATCCCTCGATCAGCGTTTGTTCTGCACTGTCGCAGTATGCTTCATAAACCCGATATTTTGTCTTTGCCCGCTTGCAAAAATCAACAAAACAGGATGTCAGCTCTTCCGGCGACAGCCTGCCCTTTTCTTTGTTGTTCCAGTAGAATTCATCCAGGATGATCACATCCCATTTCTGTGTAAACCCCGTCAGCGTGAAGGAATGCGCTGACCCCGTACCACCAAAATCCACGCCGATTACCGCATGACGGATAGGCGGTACTTCGTCGATGATATATCTTTCCTTGTCGTCTGCGAACAGATCATAGATAACGCCCTCGGCAGCTACCCATAATCCTTGAATGTAGCGCTTGAAGAATACGCCGGAGTACATTCCGCGATATCTTTGCTTTATCTTCTCGGTTAGCGAAAGATTGTCGTCCATTGTGAAATGCAGATAAAGCAGATTGTTTTCATCCCGTCTGTCAATCCATTCTTTCTTGAAATAGTGTGCCGGCGCGTCCGGATTACAGTTGAACCAGAACTTGGATCCCTCAACCGAGCAGCGCCCTGTGGCTTGGTTTACAAAAGATTGGGGCATGAGGGCGACTTCATCAAAAAACACCCCCGCCAGCGTGATACCCTG
>DJPG01000041.1:10230-12600 GCA_002439735.1 Firmicutes bacterium UBA6418
TCATCCTTGCCGCCGAACAGATAAAAATAATTGGTTACGCCGTTTTTTCGGACCTCGAGCAGATTGTCCGCACGTTTGTCTTTGTATTTGTAACCCTGTGATCGAAGCATCAGTTTCAGCACCGACAGAACGTTTCGCCGGAACGAACCGATCGTTTTACCGCACATTGCGAAATTCTCATCGTGAAACTCATTCATTGCCCACATGACAAACGACAGTGCCATTGACACTGTCTTGCCGGAACGGATAGCGCCGTCCGCAATAATGCCTTCTTTATCCGACACCCCGGATTCCGGCAGCCACCATGTAAGGATCTGCTTTTGCTTCTTGGAAAACGGCTCGAACTTAAAGATTGCCTTTCTTAATCTTCCCATGCGTCCTTTGCCGCTCCTTTCAGCGCCTCAAGGAACCCGCTGTCCTCTGTTTCATCCTCTGGATCCTCGCCTTTGATCTTGACTGTGGATGCCTTTAGGTTGTCAATCTTGGCGCGTTGCTCCTCGGTTGCCAGATTCATGTGATCCGCCAGCCATTCGATCGCTTTCATCCGGTCCGCAAGTTTGATCTTGATTCCGCCCTTCCCTTGGCTGATCTCCGATATCAACGTCCCGTCCACATCGCTTGAAGATTTGATCCGGACGGCATTCACCATCGCAGTGACCGGGATTTCTTCCCCAGTCTCCGGATCTTTATTGGTCACCGGACCGAATGCCCCGATTACCGGCTGCTCCGTACAGTCGAATTCGACGAAATCTGTAATGTCAGCAAACGCGATGTCCATGTACTTCTGGAAGATATCTTCCTCGGACAGGAACTCACGGTTTAAGCGATTTTGTTTCAAGTTACGAATTTCGCCTTGAATCCGATCATTTCCGAGCAATCTCGAACCATTTGTCACTGCATTTTCGTAGCTGCACTCATAGGCTTTCTGATATGCCTTTGTTGCATTAAACGATCGAATATAATAAATACAGAAAAGCCGCTGTTTATCAGTAAGTTCAGGCGAATTGATTACCTGCTCAACTTCTTTCGCAACGACTTGTTTTTTTCTTGATTTTGTTTTTTCCGAACGTTCGTTATTTTTCTTAAAACGTTCGCTATTTTTTTCCGAACGTTTCGGCAAACGTTCGTCATCCCATTCGTATGCATTTTTCCACCGGCGGACTGTTCCCTCCGGCAATCCAAGCTTTGCAGCAATGTCCACAAGCTTCCATCCTTTTCGGAACAGATCTTCCGCTTCTGCAACGAGGGGATTCCTTGCTTTTGGCATGGCTGCAGCACCCCTTTCTCTGAAATTAAAATTATAAAAAAGACCCCGGGCCACGAAGGACACCGAAGTACGTTCACAAATTTTATTGGCATAAACAGCATAGAGTACTCCATTTTTCAGGAGCACTCAACCGTTTATGCGATGTAATGTATATTTTAAAAGGAGAAAAAGAAAATATCCTGTGTCTACGACAAAAGCACCCTTTTTCAAGAGTGCTTTGCTCCGTCATTGTCATGGAGGTTTCATGGAATCTTTAATTTTTCCAGTTTAACTATATCACGACTTTGCGTTGCATGGGTTGCAACTTTACTGTTCTTCGAAAAATTTATCAATCTTCCGCTTGACCGTGCTTTTGTGCATATGTAGCCGCTCCCCGATTTCCGTCATGGACTGCCCATCCTTATACCGCATTGAGAAGATCACTCGCATCTCCGGATCCTCGACAGTCTCGATCCATTGCTCCACCTCGTCGATCTCTTTTGCCAGTTTCTCTTTCCGGCTTTCGTAGATCTTCTGCTTCTGCCGATATTTCTTGTCTGAATAGCCGCGGATCACGATCACCCGGCCAAGCCCGGTCTTGTAATCTTTCGCAGTGTCACCGACGTACTCGGCGTTGTTTTTTAGGAACCCGATCTCATCCTCTCGGTACCGAAGTTCCATTTGCAGATCCCGCAGCTGCTCCAGTCGTTTTTTGTCCATCCTATCACGCCCCTTTCGTCAGGTTTTGCGGATATTTTCAAGATAGCGCATGGCCTGATACTGACCGTAGGACATCCCCATCTTCCGCGCTTCCTCATTCAGCTGCCAGATCTGCTTCTTCTTAGCTTCTGCCGCTTTCTTTTCAGCCCTTTCCGCAGCCTTTTCAGCTTGACGCTCCCGTTCTTGCTTCTGTTTGCCCTTCCCGGCGCATGCCTGGCAGCAGTATTTTGCACGCCTCGTCTTCCCGACAAACACATTGCCGCAGGTCTCACAGGTTTTCAGTATCTGCATGTTCTTTACGCTCCATTTCCCGCTCTACAAGCTCCATGATGCAATAGTTTGCCAGGTCTAAAAGCGTATCTTCGATGGATTCATCCGGCACCTTCCTGCACTGTCCGTTCTCT
>DJPG01000077.1:0-1940 GCA_002439735.1 Firmicutes bacterium UBA6418
TCGCAACAGACGCACCGACAAGATGCTTATTGCTATCACGACCATTCAACTCATTGTCTGTGATAGAAAGGTTTACCGTGCTGTAGTCCGTGTTGTTCTCTCCGGTATTTCCTACAGCAGCGACAACGAAGAAGGCGTTATCCTCTTCCTTATGCGTATCCATCACCTTGTTATGGGTGATCTTGATGTTGTTGGTATAGCGTGGGTTCTTGAAACCCTTGTCCTCAGCCAAGCCGATGCACTGGAAGGAACTGTTCTGTGAGAGTGCCCGAATCTGGAAAGTATTGTATGTAATGGTCAGATTTTTGACACTCTTTCCCTGCACATAGATCGCAATCCAAGTGTTGTTATTTCGGGATTCCGTTGGTGTTACAAACGTGCAGTTTTGAATCATCACGCCATCGAGTTCTGCTTCGCCTGGAATCTGGAACATCGTAGTCGGCGTTCCATCCGAGGTGATCGAATGTCCAGCGCCGTCGATGGTGATGTTCTTTTGGATCCGGATAGTTTCGCTCAGCGTCACGTTCTTCAGCAGCTTAACGGTCTGCTTATTCTCGGCAGCCTGGACCGCCGCCGCGAGGGTATCGTACTCCTGCCCACCGATGGAAGCTTCCTTCTCTGTCGCCGTCGTAACAGGGGTCGAAGTCGGATTTTCTTCTCCTGCTTGTGTTTGCGGCTCTGCCGTAGGTTCTTCCGGCGTGGTCGGCTCAGCCTCTGCCGGTTGCGCTACTGCAGTTGGTTCTGCGCTTTGACTATTTTCTACCATATTTTCTGCGAATACGGTGGTTGGCATCATGCCCAGCAGCATGATGATACAAACTGCTATGGCGAGCCATTTTCTTTTTTTCATTGCATTTTCCCCTCCTATTCCTTGATAGGTTGTGAATGATATAACGTTTACAACTCGATTATAGTCGTTTTATCGACCATAGTCAAGCGGATTATTTCCCTTTATACTGATAAGTAACAGGAAGGCGCACAAGAAAGTCACAGGAGGCCGTATGATATCGTTTGAACCATTTTGGAATACGCTGAGCAACAAAGAGGTCAGCACATATGTTTTGATTCATCAATACGGTGTCAGTAGTTCTACGGTGAATCGGCTGCGGCACAACCAGCCGATCAGCACGGTAACACTCAATGATCTTTGCAATTTCCTGCGCTGCGACGTCAGTGACATCCTGCTTTTTGTGCCGGATGAGGCGCAGCATTGATTCGTTTTTTTGTTTGCCATGACGGATTTGTTTCGTGCGTATGTCGCGTCAAACGGGTATGCCCGCTTCCCGGGTGCAGCGCAGAACGAAATCTGCGATTGCGATGTGCGCATGGCGGTCACCGGTGAGCCGCTCCGCAAGCTGCTTTTGTCGTGATTCCGGAAATAACGCATCGCGATATTTCCTACGCAATATCAAAAGCGCCGCACGCTGCAGAATGCTGCGTGCGGCGCTTTTGCTAGTGCCGTTTATGCTTGTTTGAGTAGGACGGAGGCTTTGAAAAGATCGCCGTCGACGGTGATCTCAAAGACGCCGTCCATCAGTTTCGTTAAATCGCGCGCGATGGCAAGGCCAAGGCCGCTGCCCTCGGTGTTGCGAGATTCATCGCCGCGTTTGAAGCGTTCCATAAGTTCGTCCGCGGAAATATTCAGACGATCTCTGGAAATGTTCTTGACCTCCAGCAATATGAAGCCATTGGCATCTTCGGCCTGCCCGTCCGCCGTTCCCGCGGCGCCGCTGCCTTTGCGGCTCACGCCGCGGATGTCGAGGTAGACACGGCTGCCCGGCAGGGCGTATTTGCTGACATTGCCAAGAAGGTTCTCCATGACACGCCACAGGAGCTGGCCGTCTGCCATGACGTGCGGTCCCGCTGGCTGCAGGCTGCTTTCTGTGGTCTGCATACGGTCTGTATCCGCACGGAAATCTGCCGTCGCGTCGTCTTCCGCT
>DJPG01000077.1:2013-15143 GCA_002439735.1 Firmicutes bacterium UBA6418
GTTTACCGGTGTGTTTACCGGTGGTACCGCCGCGCAGTGATTTTCTACGATCACTTCCAGATCCTGCGCTGTCAGCCGTTCGCTCATTTCTCCGAGGCTCTGGCTAACCAGCGAGCCGAGATCGATCGTTTCCATATGAACCGGAATCGCGCCGCTGGATGCTTTCGCCGCCTCAAAGAGATTTTCCGTCAGGACTTTGAGACGCTGCGTTTTTTCATCCAAAATTTCTAAATATTCCGATGCGTGTGGGCTGTCCAGTCCCTCCTGCTTGAGCAGGTCGATATAGGAAACCATCGAGGTCAGCGGCGTTTTCAGATCGTGCGAAACATTGGAAATCAGCTCGGTCTTCATGCGCTGGTTTTTGAGCTCGTTCTGCACCGCCAGGTTTGAGGCCTGCGAGATCGTATTGATATCCATAGCCAGTCTGGCCAGTTCGCCGGCATTTCCTTTGTGATCCGTCTCGACCGGGATCTGATAGGTCAGATTGCCGTTCTTCACTTCCCGGACTCCGCTTTTGATCGCCAGATACTGCCGGACCAGCTTCGGCACACAGAGCAGGATCACCACCAGCACCGCCGCCGCGCCGATCCATGTCATCGAAAGCAACATCCCGCCGATCAAAAGCGCCATGACTTTGACCATGGTCTTGTCACTGGCCGCAATGCTGCGGTAGATGGTCAGCACAATGCCGCCAAAAAACGATTTTTCCCAGAACCTATGCGCCTTGAGCTTCTTGACCAGTGAAACAAAGCACAGCACCGCCAGGAAAATGCAGGCTGCCATGCCCGCGATGCACAGAATAAAGATTGCCGTGTTGCTCGGACCGAGGAGATAGGCATCCGGCCTGCCCGGTGTGTAAAGTCCCTGGATGGAAACCGCCGGCCAAATTTCATACAGCGGCATCGCCAGCGCGATCGCACAGCCCCCTGCCGCGCAGCCCAGGATCAGCAGCACTTCCGACCAGATGCGGTCAAAGCGATTCAGATGCAGGCTGCCGTCCGCTTCCCTGTCCATGCGGCCGGTCTGCACGCACAGCAGGGTCAGCGCCGCCGCGAACACGATCACCAGACCTGTCACAACCAGCAGCAGAACGCTCAGGATATCTGCCTGCGTGTTTTCATCCGCGAAATGCACGACCCAGTGGCTGCTTTGGATCCATTCCAATGCTCGCTGCGCTTCCGGCTCTGTGATCGTAGTGTCCGTGCCGATCCAATCGTTATACATGCGGCGATAATCATTCATCGCGCTGATCGACGCCGCGAAGCTGCCGGCGACACCCAGCACGGTCCCACTGACAACGGCCAAAACCCACAGCAGGGTGTTTGAAGTCCGCAGTCCGCTTCTGTTTTTGATTTTCACTTCCATTTTCGACTCCTTTTCCGACTCCTTTTTTTTCAGAAATCATGCAGCCGTCCTTGCTTGCAAGATCTGCTCCTGCCAGCGACGTTTTGGAGAGCGCCGCGCGCTCCTCGCTACATTTTTTCCATTTTATAGCCGATGCCCCAGACCACTTTCAGATAGCGCGGATTCTTCGGGTCGATCTCGATCTTTTCGCGAATGCGGCGGATATGTACGGCGACTGTGTTTTCCGGGCTGTATGCCGGCTCGTTCCACACTGCCTCATAGATCTGCTCGATGCTGAACACTCGTCCCGCATAGCGCGTCAGATAGCGCAAAATGCCGAATTCGATCGGCGTGACCGCGATCGGCTGCCCGTCCATGCGCACAGTCTTCTGATTGTCGTCGATGACCAGTTCCCCTGTGACATATACCCCTTCTTCTTGTGCGGACGCCTTTTCGCCGGCTGCGCCGTCGATGCTTCCCAGACGCACATAGCGCCTGAGCTGCGACTTGACTCTTGCGATCAGTTCCAGCGGGTTGAACGGCTTGGTGATATAATCGTCCGCCCCGACGTTCAGCCCGGTGATCTTGTCGTAGTCTTCGGATTTTGCGGAAAGCATGATGATCGGAATGTTTTTTTCTTCGCGGATTTTCATGGTTGCCTGTACGCCGTCCACCTGCGGCATCATGATATCCATGATGATCAGGTGCAGCGGCTGCTCCCGCGCGACGCGCAGTGCCTCCACGCCGTTATACGCCTTGAAGACATGATAGCCTTCGTTGCGCAGATAAATTGCAATGGCTCCCGCGATCTCCTTATCATCGTCGCAAACCAGAATGTTGATTGTATCCATCGTTTCTGCCATGTTCTCGGTTCCTTTCCGGCTGATACCCCTATCATAACGTCCATTTCTTACAAAGGCACGCACGTAATTCTTAACAAATTCTGACGATTTTCTTGGTGCGTGCCGCACCTTGCGCGCCGCACACAAAAACAGGCGACCCCTTGCCTAACCTGTCGGGCCGCCCTTCCCTTCCCGGATCCTGTTACTTTGGATCATATGGGAAACAATCCATGTATTTGAGTTTGAACTGATTCAGCGCGTGCAGGCGATCGATCTTCGCCTTGACCTCTGCGTCGTCGATCTCGCCGGTGCGGATATACCGGTCGAGCACCGCGTAGGTGAAGCCGAGATTTTCCTCGTCCGTCTTCGGCTGCAAACCGTCGATCGGTGTCTTATCCACGAACATCGACGGCAGATCGAGCTCCCGGCCGATCGCCTTGACTTCCTGCACCGTCAGATGCGAAAGCGGGCTGAAATCGCCGGCGCCGTCACCGTATCTGGTCGCGTAACCGACCCAGTCCTCCGACAAATTGCAGGTATTTGCCACGCGGCCGTTGTTGGATTGCGCGACCGCATAGACCGCCGCCATTCGCAGGCGCGCCGGCAGATTGGTGATCGTCTGCGGCTGGAGCTGCTCGGCGCCGAGCCGCGCCGTCAGTTCCTTCACCAGACCATCATAGCAATCCTTGATATTGATGGTATAGTTCTTGATCCCCAGATGCGCGACCAGCGCCTGCGAAACATTGATATCAAATTGTTCGCCTTTCGGCAGGAGTACGCCGATCACGCGATCCCTGCCGAGCGCCTCCGCGCAGAGCGCGGCAACGACCGAGCTGTCCTTCCCGCCGGAGACGGCAACGACTGCGTTGCAGTCCTTGCCGTTTGCCTCAAACCAGTCACGGATCCATGCGATCACATCATCTTTTACTTTCTTTGCATCAAAACTCATGTCTGTCTCTCCTTTTTTATCTCTCCCTGCTTTGTCTATGCGGTAGACCGCCGTTCAGCACTTTTCCTATCATCTGCTCTTATTATACACCTATTTCCCCGCACCGTCCACCACAAACCGCAGGAACCCGCTCCCCAAAAATGCGGCAGCACGCTCTTTTCATTCGTCGCGCTCTTGCATTTTTTCTGTTTTTTTGCTATACTGTCTTTGGTAGATTGGAAAGGTTTTCACAAGTTGAGACAAATTCTTAAAGTTTTTTCATTTTTGTGTAACCTTTTAAGGGGTTCATTTGAGTTATTTATGTAAGGAGGAGAAAGGATGCAGGATCATACTTTCGTACAAGATGAAAGTATTGAAACCATAATCCAGCGTTATAAAAGCACCATTTACGGCGTGGCACTGTCCTACACCAATAATCGCAGCGATGCGGACGACATCTTTCAGGAGGTTTTCCTGATCTATTTCAGAGTCAAACCGCAGTTTAATGATGAAGAGCATCGCAAGGCGTGGCTGATCCGAACGACTATTAATTGTTCGCTTCGTGTGGTTGACAGCACGTATCGCAAACGTACCGTGCCGATGGACGAAATGGAGGAGGGTTCCTTTCAATTTCAATCTAAGGAAGAGAACGCAGTTCACTTAGCGCTGCGCCAGCTTCCGGAAAAATATAGAATCGTTCTTCAGCTTTTCTATTTCGAGGATATGTCGATTGATATGATCAGTCGCACCCTGCAGATCAAGCCAGGTACGATCAAAGTTCAGCTTAATCGCGGTCGCGAAATGATGAAGGCGAAGATACGGGAGGTAGACGCATGATGACTGACGATATGATTCGCAGCATGAAAAAACAGATGGTACCATCTGACGAGGTGGTTGCCGACTTGCTGGCGAACATTGCAGCATTGAGTACTTCCCCGAAGACATCCGAGCATGTGGTGTCCTTTGATGACGGAAAGACGCGCAGAGCATGCGGCGATCTGACTGTTTCGCAAAGGCCCGCAGCAAAAGCAAAAAAACGTACAACAAAATCTATATGGTATTACAGCACGGCAGCAGTGGCCGGCGTGATCGTTTTACTGTCAGTCTTTACGGTTTTCGGTTCTTCATCCGGAAACCGAGCTTGGGATTTCATCCATACGGCGATCGATAACCCGACGGTTGTCACATCTCCGGATGATCGGGATCGCAATGCAGTGACCGGTTCGGATACGGATGATCGGAACGATGCAGAGAGCCGTTCCGATGACGGACAGGATCCCGCCGATGAAAGCAAAGGCGGTTTTCTCAGCAATCTTTTCGGCAATCATACTGATAAAGAACAGCCACAGGTTACGAACGGAAACGACGCTGAAGGCAGTGATTCGCCAAGTGATAACGATCCGGCAGATACAAACGAGGAACGAAGCGACTCCGATTCTGCGGGGACGGATAATCCGCCGCCTGCTCCGACAAACAATGATTCCGATTTTTCCAACGGTAATGACGGAAACGGCAGCAGCTCCGGAAACAATTCCGGCACCGTTGCTCCTCCGGCACCGGATGACGGCAACGGCAATTATGTCGTCGGTGACGGCAAGGTGACGCCAGGCGCTCCGGGAACAAGCGATATTTCCTTTAACCGCGAGATTCTCGCTGAAAGTTCGGTTTCCACGCTTACGGTTTCCGGCAGCAACTATGTCGTTGAAAAAGCAACGACCACCGCAGCGACGGCATCGGAGATCAAAACGATCTCCTTGGAGATTCCGGAGACTTCCACAACGAATCATGCGACATTGCGCGCGAAGGTGCGAAGGGTTAAGAATGTTTCTTCTGATTTTTTGATCGCGGTCGATGTCGATGGCTTCAGTCAGACGCTCCTCTATCTGAGCGATGATTATGTACCGGAAACGTTGGGACAGTTCCTGTCCGATGCAGGGCTTCGTTCCTCCGCATCCTTTGCCAAGGCTGTATTCTGTAAAGGCGCGCAAATCGGCTATTCCTCTTATCACAGGTTTAACGTCAATGGCATTCAGGAGTTGGTTTCCTCTTATGCCTTTGCGAACGAAAGCGCTCCGCTGGCAAAGCATTCCGCTTACGAAAGCGGCAATGTTCATGTCACCTTCAAGTCAACGAGCAATCCGACCGGCTCCGTCATCAATTTCGGCGTCAGTGACAACGGATATCTGTTCGTGAAGATGAACTCCGGCAAGTCCTTTACATTCCATATCGGTGAAAAAAACGCTTCCGCTTTTATCAGTCATGTAACGGGAAAGTAACCATAAAAAAACCTGTGATTTGCAAACTGCAGCTCACAGGTTTTTTTATGTGCTTAAATTTTCATCGGCTCTGTAGTCCCGTCACCCATCGGCTCTGGTAATGCGGGCGCCTAATCCCGCGAATTTTTCGATGAACTTTTCATAGCCTCTTTCGATGTGATAGATTTCGGAGATCTCCGTGGTTCCCTCGGCCACCAATCCGGCCAGGACCATCGCCGCACCCGCGCGCAGGTCGGTTGCCATGACCGGACATCCGCGCAATCTGGCGTTGCCCCGCACAAGTGCTTTGTTTCCTGCCGTCTCGATGTTCGCGCCCATCTTGTTCAGCTGCGCGACATGCATGAAACGATTTTCAAAAACCGTCTCAATGACCGTACTGGATCCATCCACCGTGGTCAGAAACGTCATAAAGGGGGACTGAATGTCCGTCGGAAAGCCCGGATACGGCAGCGTCTTGATGTCCGTCGCGACTTGCGGTCCCAGATCTCCCCTTACAACCAGATCTTCATCGCCGACTTCGATGCGCACGCCGCACTCCCGCAGCTTTGCGATGATTGGTTTGACATGATCCGGCACTACGTTGTGAATACGTACCGCGCCCCGCGTGATCGCAGCTGCCAGCATAAACGTTCCCGTCTCGATACGATCCGGAATCACCGTATGCCTGGCGCCTCCCAGCTTTTGAACTCCCTCGATCTTAATCGTGTCCGTGCCGGCACCCTTGATCTTCGCTCCCATTTTGTTGAGAAAATTCGCAAGATCGACGATTTCCGGTTCTTCGGCCGCGTTTTCGATATAGGTCGTGCCCTGTGCCAGAACCGCCGCCATCATGATATTTTCAGTCGCACCTACACTCGGAAAATCCAAGTAGATCGTATCTCCGATCAGCCCCTGCGGTCCTGCAGCCGCTTCCACATAGGTGTCGGTGCAGGTAATGATCGCTCCCAACGCTTCCAAACCTTTGAGATGCAAGTCGATCGGTCGCGAGCCGATCGCGCAGCCGCCCGGATGCGGGATCCGCGCTCTGCCCTTTCGCGCGATCAGCGGTCCCATCACCAAAATCGACGCCCGCATCTTATTGACCAGTTCAAACTGTGCCTCTGTAGAAAGAATGTCCTTCGTTGTAACCGCGAGGACATTTTCTTCCAATTCTTCGATTTCCGCGCCCAGCGATATGAGAATTTCTTTCATAAAGCTGACGTCCCGCAATTGCGGCACATCGCGGATCACGCATGTGTCTTCTGCCAGCAGTGCTGCCGCCATAAGTGGCAGCACTGCATTTTTCGCACCGCTGATCACGACATCCCCTTTTAGAGGATCGCTTTGCTGTACAATATATTTCGCCAATGTGATAAGCCTCCGGGACTATAATTTTTTAAGTTCTGCCAGGCAATCTTTGCAGACATTTTTACCGTGAACCGATACGACATCCTTTGCGTTTCCGCAGAAAATGCAGGCCGGCTCATACTTTTTGAGCATGATATACTCGCCGTCTACAAAAACTTCCAGAGAATCATCGGTTTTGATGTCTAAAGTTCTTCTCAATTCTACCGGGATTACCACTCTTCCTAACGGATCGACTGGTCTAACAATACCTGTTGCTTTCATATTCATACCTCCTGATTATGTTAACGGTTCTCTTCCTTGTCGGAAGACTGCTTTTTTAATGGCTCTTTTTTTTGCCTCCGCTTTCTCCGGTGTCTTCATGTCTCCTTATGAGTCCGATGACCGAAGAAAACGTATTGACCAGGCTGCTCGCGGCCGCGACAATGCTCTGGTTTCCCCTGATTGCATCCGTGATGCTTCCGACGGTCTCGCCGGCATCGTCGAGTATGCCATCCACAACCTGGGCTTTATCGGATGCGATACCGGAAACAACCTTCGCATCCGCAAGGATCTCATCTACCTGGCGCAGCGTCCCGATCAGCTTTCGAATCAGCAGGATCAGGTAGATCAGCAGAACCATTCCCAGTACTGCGAGCAGCGTCAGAAGCAAACCCTTCAACGTGATGGTGACTGTCATTTGATACCTCCCTTCGCAAAACGCTTTGCCGAAACGCTTCGACAAGTCTAATCTTATTATATCCTAGATATGGAAATAATTGCAACATCTTTTTACTTTTTTAGCATAAAATTTTTATAACAGTTTTACAACGGCTTCGCTGCTGCTTATTTCCAATGAAAATACCAAAGAAAGGGGATTTTTTGCTCATGATGAATTTGATCTGGTCCGGGATTTTTCTCGTGTCTTTTTCTTACGCTGCTTTGACCGGAAAGCTTTCGGTGTTCGGCACTGCGATCCTAGAAGGTTCGCAAAACGCCGTTACCTTTATGATCCGTCTTGCCGGGATTATGGCCATGTGGGCCGGGCTGATGGAGATCGCCGAGCGTACCGGGCTCATCCGCCAGCTTTCCAAGCTGCTGATGCCCTTTACACGTCTTTTGTTTCCCGGACAGGAAGACCCTGAGACACTTTCCTGCATGATCATGAGCTTTATGGCAAATATTTTCGGTGCCGGAAACAGCTCTACCGTTTTCGCGCTTCGCACCATGGAACGGCTGGATGCGCAGAACAAACATGCCGCATCGGCAAGCAACGATATGTGTACTTTTGCGGTCGTCAACATGGCGTTCGCGCCGCTTGTCCCTATTGTGACGATTCAGATCCGGGAAGAGCTCGGCTCCGAGGATCCTTATTCGATTATTCTGCCTGCGCTGATCACAGCCGGGAGTACTGTTCTGATTTCGATTGTACTTTGCAAATTCATGGAAAGGAGATCCTCTGCGCATGAATCTTGAAGTCGTTTTGGAAACGCTCTCTGCGTCCTTTGTTCCGGTCATGGCCGCAATCATCCTCGCGCACGGGCTGCTTCACAACGCGCCGGTCTACGACTATTTCATCGACGGTGCCAAAAAAGGACTGCAGACCGCAATCGAAATTCTTCCGTTTCTGATCGGCATTTATCTGGCGATTAACAGCTTGACCGCCTCCGGCTTGATCGGATTTCTTTACCATCTGCTGGATCCGCTTTTCCGATTGCTGCACATTCCTGTACAGCTCCTGCCGTTGATGCTGCTGCGCGCCGTTTCCGGCAGCGGTTCCTTCATCATCGTGCAGAACATCCTCGAAGAGGTCGGTCCGGATTCCTATGCCGGCCGGGCTGCCTGTGTGATGGCCGGTGGCTGTGAGACCGTCATCTACGTGCTGGCACTGTATTTCAGTGTCACCAAGGTTACACGGATGCGCCACGCGTTTGCCTGCGGGCTGATTGCTTATCTTGCCGGGATTGCGGTATCCCTGCTGATCTGTCGTTTCCTTTAGCGCTGCTCGGTAGAACGAAAAGCATTCCCTCACAGCATTGCTTGCCGCATGTTCCGGCGTAATTCATGCGGCAGACATAGCGCCTTACCGGTAGCACGAGCGCAGATCTTCCGTGTACGCGCCGTTCGCATCGTAAATGTACAAGGGGCGAAGTATCCGCAGTTCCGAACCGCCGCCCTTGATCATGTGCACCAGCAGAATGTTCGCGGCGCTGTCTCGGCTTGCGCTGACAAAGCACAGTTCTTTCGGTTCCAGTCCGCAGGCTCTGCCCATGCAGCAAATATCGACAAGGCGGGACGGCCGATGAACCAAAAAGAAATCGCCGCCGCTGCGCAGCAGCTGTGCCGCGCATTTCATAAACTCCGCAAGCCCTGCGGTCGTTTCATGTCTGGCGATTGCTTTGGCAGGATTGGCATTGGTAAGGCCGCCGTTTCCGATGGTATAAGGAGGGTTGCATGTCACGAGATCCGCTGCTCCGCGCAGCTCTTTTCCCCAGGTTTTTCCAAAATCTTTGACATCCGCGTGGATAAATTCCATGCGTTCCTCCAGGCGGTTCAGTGCCCGGCTGCGTAGTGCGCGCTCCTGCGAGGACGCCTGCACTTCCACACCGATCAAGCGGCTGCAGTCGGTCTTATATGAAAGAATGAACGGAACGATCCCCGTTCCGGTGCCCAGGTCTACAGCCAAGGAGGCGCCGCGTCTGCGTTTTCGCACAGGTTCCCCCAAAAAGCCGTGCCCTTTTTTGTCGAGACCGCTCTGTCTGGCCGCAAAGTCAGCCAGGATCACCGCATCCACACCGTAGCAGAACTCTGCCGGTTCCTGGATCAGCTGCAAGCCGCCGAAGCCGATTTGATCGATTCTTTCCGTCATAGCAGGTTACTCGTCTTTCATCAGTTCTTCCATCTCTTTTTTTGTCGCAGCGTCCATCCCGTCAAAGATATTCGTGTTTTCTTTGCGTTCGCGCCGTTTTTCGATCCGGCGAATCTCTTCTTTTTTATAGGTGTAAAGATCCGGCGTCAGTTTTTCTTCCTGCTCTTCCTGCTGCTTCGCATTTTTGTCGTCCTTTTCATTCTTCTCGTTTTTCGCGTTCTTACCACTGCGCTTCCGCGCGGAATCCTGCGGGGTATCGTCGATGTACAGCCGCACTCGTACTTTATTTTCCAGAAGAACGGTTTCCACTACCTTGCCCAGTCCGTCCGGTGTCCGTACTTTTTCGCCGATATCCGGCATCCCCCTGCGCAGCTGCATATAAATATCATTTTCATATTTCAGGCAGCACATCAGTCTTCCGCAAATGCCGGAGATCTTCGCCGGGTTCAGCGAGAGGTTCTGTACTTTTGCCATCTTAATAGAGACCGGTTCAAAATCCGACAGCCAGCTATGGCAGCAAAGGCTTCTGCCGCAGCTGCCGATGCCACCCATCATCTTGGCTTCATCGCGTACACCAATCTGCCTGAGTTCGATCCGCATTTTGAAAACACCTGCCAGATCTTTGACCAGTTCGCGAAAATCCACTCTGCCGTCTGCGGTAAAATAGAAGATGACCTTGCTTTTATCAAAGGTGTATTCCACGTCGATCAATTTCATCACAAGCCCGTGCTTGTCGATTTTTTCCTGGCAAAGCGCCATGGCTTTTTCCTTTTTTCTGACATTTTCCTGATGCTGCTTATAGTCTTCCTCGCAGGCCTCACGGACGATTTTTTTTAGCGGAGCCACGATGCTATCTTCTGAAACCATCGTCGGTTCCATCGTGACGGTTCCGAATTCCATCCCGCGTGCAGTCTCTACAATCACATTGTCTCCGGCTTTCAGTTCAAAATCACCCGGGTCAAAGTAGTAGACCTTTCCTGCGGTCTTAAATCTGACGCCTATAACTTTTACCATATTCTCTTCTCGGTTCTCGCGGTTCTGATTTTCTTGTGTCTGACCTTCTTGCGTTTGACCTTCTTGTGCCTGACTTCCTTGCGTTTGACTTTCTTGTGTCTGCCTTTTCAGTTCCGTCATTTCTGCTTTTTTCACCGGTCTTTCTCTTCGTGCTCTCCGCCCGCCGCTCTGTGGTCTTCTTTTCTGTTTCTTCTCTGTCTCCTTGTTTTCCCTGTTCGGCGTTTCCTTGTTTTGTGTTTCCTTGTTCTGTATCATCCCTCTAACCTCCGATCTTGAGCAGCAGATCCTTGAGCGCATACTGGTAGTTCACTTTCAGGATCAGATCTCTGCGTGCTTCCTCAATCAGCACAACATTGCGCATAATTTCCTCACTTCGAAATAGCCGACTGCGTTCATCCTGTCCCAGCAGAATGCTGCGGTAAAGATGCTCCATCGCATCCAGCACCCGAAACGCGCTGTCCCGATCCTTAACATGTTTGGTCAGGATCTGCTTGAGCCGAAAGAAGCCTTCTTCCTCCAGCACACAGTCGATCAAAGCACTTGCGCAGTCTGTCATTTCCTGCTGTACGCGTTCACGATTGCCGCCGCGAAGATGCCATACGATGCAGCGGGAGCGGATGGTTTCCAACATATTTTCACGGTTGTCACACAGCAGCAGGATCACGGTGTTTCCCTGCGGTTCCTCCAAGGTCTTGAGCAAACGGTTCTGTGCGCGAATGGTCATGGTATCGGCATCGGAAAGAATTGCCATATTACGCTCGCCAAGCGGTTTTCTGGCAAGATCCTCCTGCAGCCTTTCAATCATATCGTCTTTTACCGATATTCCATCTGCCTTCACAAAATACAGATCCTCGCAGTTGTCGTGGTCGATCTTGCGGCAGTCCGCACAGGTATCGCAGCCCTCTCCGGGCTTGACCTTGCAGGAGATCGCCTTCAAAAAATCCTTTGCGAAGCCGATCTTATCGACGCAGGTGTCGCCTTCGATCAGATAAGCATGCGACACTTTTCCGTCCCGGATACTCTGCCGGATGCGCCCGATTAACTTTTCATCCTCTTTCCATCTTGTCAGAGACAATGATTCCTCCTGCCTTTCCTTTCTTGCTTTCAGCCGGCTGTCGAGCTTGTGTTTTGATCCTTTCAACCTTTCAACTGCTTTTCGACTACCTTTATTCTATAGGTTTGACAACCGTCGCGCGTTCGCCACTTTGTCGATTTCCTCGCTTCTTTCGCGCATCTCACTTCGCGTCCGCGTTTTCCCAGTCCGCCAACACCTGATCCAGCTTCGCGCAGACATCTTTTTGGATTTCTTCGATACTTCGGCTCGCGTCAATCCCAAAGAAACGATCCGCGAACTGCTTTTCCAGTTCCAGATAGCCTCGGTAGACATCATCGTGGAAAGCTTCCGCTTCCGCATCCAGGCGATCCTGCAGGTCGGTTTTGATCCGATGTTTGCCGATCGACGGATCCAGCTTAAACAGCAGAGTCAGATCCGGCATACAGTCTCTGACTGCGTAGCCGTTGATGATCGCGACAGTCTCCCCCAGTTTTCTCCCATATCCCTGATAGGCGATGCTGGAATCCACAAAGCGGTCGCAGATCACGACCTTGCCCGCGTCCAGTGCCGGTTTGATCACTTCTGCTACATGTTGGGCTCTTGCCGCCGCATACAGCATAGCCTCCGTCATATAGTCCATTTCCTTGCAGTTCTTATCCAAAATGATATCGCGAATACGCTCTCCGATCGCGGTGCCACCCGGCTCTCTGGTAAAAATGACCTCAAAATGCCGACCTTCAAAATATTCTTTGATATTCTGTATCTGCGTAGACTTCCCGGAACCATCCGGTCCCTCAATCGATATAAAGATTCCGCGTTTCATTGGTCACTCCTTTTTCCCTTGTTAATTTGATTTACCAGTTTTTCAAAACACCAGTTGACACAAAGAAGAAGCGGAATACACACCACCACTGCAAAACAGATCTTTGCCGTTGTCATCATCACTTTCTCCTTTTCTATCATTCGTTATACTTGTTCGACTATTTCTTTGACTGTTTTTTGATTGTTTCTGTGATTGTTTCCGGTCGTTGTCCTTTTTTGATTGCTTATCTCTTATGTTTCTTATTTCTGAATCGCTTTCTGCTCCTTTGCTACAGGCTTCCCGCAGCTCTGCTTACGCTTTCATCTTATGATTTCATCCTTCTGATGATTTTTGTGCTTTTATGATTTCTAGCCTTTCGTTCTGTATGACCCGGCAGTTATGACCTATGGTCACTTTTTGCCACGTTGCCTTAACCAGGGTGGAATACAGAAACAACAATAGTATTATATCACATTTTTTGCTTCCTTCCTAGTCCCGGAAAAAGTTTTTATTTCCCTTTATTTCCCATTTCCTGCCCGCCCGACACGCGCGCCCTTTGCCGTTCCCTCTTTTCGACTTTTTCCGACCTGTTTCGACTGCTTTCGACCTCATTTTTCACTTGCTTTGCCGGCAATCCGGCTGAGCGGCATAGCCCTCGATGCTGTAACCGGATGCCAC
>DJPG01000100.1:0-233 GCA_002439735.1 Firmicutes bacterium UBA6418
AACCACAACGAGGCGGAGATCGCCGGGTACAGAGATGCGCTGAATGAGATCCACTTGGGCTATGAACACATCGACTTTCGGCAGAGCGACATTCTGCGGCTGCACGAAATGATGATGAGCTTTGTGGGCTATGAGTACGGCGGGCAATACAAGACGGACGACAATGTGATTTTGGAGATCGACGCAGACGGAAACCGCCGTGTCCGCTTCCGTCCTACACCTGCAAGCGAAAC
>DJPG01000100.1:395-2850 GCA_002439735.1 Firmicutes bacterium UBA6418
ATCCACCCGTTCCGGGACGGCAACGGCAGAATGTCCCGTTTGCTCTCACTGCTGCTGTTATACAAAAACGGCTTTGACGCAGGAAAATATGTGTCCTTTGAGGAGCAGATCAATAATTACAAGGCGTATTATTACGAAGCCCTGCGGCAGTCTTCGGCCGGGTGGGAAACGAATGAGAACTCCTATTTCCCCTTTATTGAGAATTTCCTGTCCACACTCTATATGTGCTATAAGGAACTGGACAAGCGGTTTGCGGTGGTACACGGCAAGAAGATCACGAAGAAAGCCCGTGTGGAAGCAACCGTCCTGAACAGCCTGACACCGCTATCCAAAGCCGAGATTTGCAAAATTCTCCCCGATGTCAGCCCCACGACCGTCGAAGCCGTCCTCGGTGCCATGGTCAAGACTGGTTCGCTAAAGCGGATCGGCGCAGGACGGACGACACGGTATATTAAAGCGTAAGAGGTGTTTTATGAATAAGCAAAAACGCAAAAAGACAACCTTTTGGTCAAAACACTAAAACCACAGAATTTACGTTAATAGAATCATTGCTAAATTCATGTTGAACTCTGTGCATGATACGGAAATCAGCTGCACGATCATTGCAATTCCAATGCTTTTTCAGCTTTTTGACTAAAATTTGGAATTACTGCCTGTCACATAGACGTCAAGATTCTCCCTGCGCAGGAATCCGTTCAGAACGGATTCAAAAGCACCGAGCTTCTGCACTTCGTCGAGCAGCAGATAATACATGCCATCGTCTTTTATCTGCGGCATCAGCCAATTATTAAATTTGGAAGGATCAACCTTTCGATCCTCCTTTTCGCTGTCAAGCACGATCGGATCCTCACCGATCTTGAGCAGATCTTCTGCGGAGTCGAAAGCAAATTTTATGATATGGTCTTTGGAGATGTTTTCTGCAAGCAGATGCTTATGAAACAGCGTATTCAGTAAATAGGATTTTCCGCTTCTGCGGATTCCGGTGATCACTTTGATGAATCCATTGTGTTTCCTTACAATAAGACGATCAAGATACACATCTCGCTTAATTTCCATGGCAACCTCCATCTAATTTTTTTGCCGTTTTCGATGATTTTATAACATCTGGTCGGACTTTCTTTTTTTCGTTCTTTGTGATTTCGTCTGACGCTGTATCGCAAGGGGAAAAAGAGCTGCTTGCTGGAAGAAAAAACCACCGGCGGCGCCGGTGGTCGTGATCACGCAGATCTGCATTTTCTTTTTTTGAAAGCTCACGTCTTCCGCTATTTCCGCCCGACGATCATGGCGGAGTCACCGAGCATCATCATGGCGGCGCGGCGTTTGGACCCGAAGATGGAGTCGTAGGTCGGCAGGTAGTTTACTTCCGCGAAACCGGCGTCTCGCAGTTCCTGTGCGAATGCGTTCATATCGCCGTACATCTGCGGCTTCATATTGTCGTGCAGAACGAAAACGCCGCCTTTCTTGAGGACGCGCAGGCTCTCACGCAGCAGATCGTGCTTGTCCGCGCCCATGATGTTGTGATAGACGTAATTGCTGATGACGGCATCGAAGCTTTCATCCGCAAGGTCCAGCTTGTTCGCATCGCCGTGCACAAAACGGCAGCGGCCGCCGACGCCTTCGGACGCGGCGTTGTTTTCGCATAGCTTTTGGCTGTAATTGTACATCGCGCCCCAATAGTCAAGGCCGGTGATCTTGGCGTCCGGCCAGGTCAGCGCCGCACGGACTGCCAGCGCGCCGGAGCCGCAGCCGACCTCCAGCAGGTCGCCTTGCCCGTCGAAGTCAAGATTGCTGAGGATGGTCCGGTGCACTTCTTCCATCATACCGCCTTTGCCAAAAGCGTATTGACGGCGGATCCACGCCATCCAGCCCAGCAGTGCCAGCAAGATGACAACAGCCGCGAGGAAGAGGACGCCGAGGAGCGTGATCCGGAATACGGTAAAGGACAGGATCGCCAGTATCGCCGCGGCCAGTGCGATCCCGCCGAAAACATAAAATACGGGGTCGGACATCCAGCTGCCGTAATCTTCTCCGTGGGTTCCGACTCTGATCTGTGCTTGTTTTTTAGAAATAGGCTTTAACATTTGAGATTCCTCCTCGATGAATCGTATCGTTTTGGTTTTAAATTGTGGTTAGCATATGCTAACCTATGCGCTTTCAAAAAGCCGCGAAGCATGAAATCCATGAAACTCAGCGGCTTTTCAAGGGTTGGGTGGTATCCCCGGGCGGAATCGAACCGCCAACTATGCTTTAGGAGAGCACTGTTATATCCATTTAACTACGGAGACATATTAAATTGTGCAAGGTTCCCGTAGTTAAATGGATAGATTTAAGGGTGCTCTCCTAAAGCATATGATAGAAGCACTGTTCATACGAGCGAGAGCGAGTATCGCGGTTCTCGAGTTTATCCGAAATCTACGATTTCGCAGATAAACCGAGGTTCGCTTATCCATTTAAC
>DJPG01000100.1:3012-3173 GCA_002439735.1 Firmicutes bacterium UBA6418
CGAAAGATATTGTATACTGTATTTATTGTGTTGTTTTTTTAACAAACAGTTGCAAAGTAGAATGTATGATGTGAGGTAAAGGATGTATAAAGTATCAGATCTAAGTATGGAGTATCGGAAGAAGCTGATTACCGCGGATCAGGCGGCGGCTATGGTAAAAA
>DJPG01000100.1:3231-10222 GCA_002439735.1 Firmicutes bacterium UBA6418
CATCGACATTGACAAGGCGATCGCCAAGCGCGCGGACGAGTTGAAGGACATTACGGTCATCAGTACGGTCACGATCCGCGAAAAACCGTTTGAAACCTATCTGGCGACCGAGAGTAACGATCAGGTTCGTTTCGCGTCGGCGCATTTCAACGTCCATGACAGAAACATGAACAAGGATGGACGCTGCTGGTATATCCCGATGCTGTTCTGCGAACTGCCGCTTTTCTGGGTAAACAACAACAACGAAGTCGATATCGCGATGTTCCAGGTCGCGCCGATGGACAGCCACGGAAACTTCAACCTGGGGCCTCAGGTTGCGGACATGTGGGGCGTGATCAAAGGCGCGAAGAAGATCATCGTAGAAGTCAATGAAAACATGCCGATCGCGCATGGCTATCAGACGCAGCTGAATCTCTACGGGATTGACTATATTGTAGAGGGTAGCAACACCCCGCTGGCGGAGCTTCCGGCCAAGGAACCGTCCGAGATCGACAAAAAGATCGCCGCGCACGTTGTAAATAGGATCAAGAGCCACAGCACGCTGCAGCTGGGGATCGGCAGCTTGCCGCTGTGCATCGGTCAGATGATCGCGGAATCCGATCTTCGGAATATCAACGCGCATACGGAGATGTTCACCGACGCTTACGTTGATCTGTTTGAGGCCGGTAAGCTGACCGGAAACAAGCCGATCGATAAGGGCAAAGCCGTCTACACCTTTGCGGGCGGCAGCAAACGTCTGTATGATTTCATTGATGACAACCCGATCTGCTGCAACGCGCCGGTCGATTATGTCAACAATATCGCGACGATCGCACAGATCCCGAATTTCATTTCCGTCAACAGCTGCATTCAGGTCGACCTGTACGGACAGGTCTGCTCCGAATCGGCAGGACATCAGCAGATCAGCGGAACCGGCGGCCAGCTTGACTTCGTACTGGGCGCTTATCAGTCCAGAGGCGGCGAGAGCTTCCTCTGCACGCCGTCCACCAGAGTCGGCAAGGACGGCAAGCTGGAGTCTCTGATCTCACCGGTACTGCCAAAGGGCGCGATTGTCACCACGCCGCGTATGGCGACCAATCACATCGTAACCGAATACGGCGATGTTGACCTCAAGGGCAAGTCCACCTGGGAAAGAGCCGAGCTTTTGATCAGCATCGCGCATCCGGATTTCCGCGACGATCTGATCAAGGAAGCGGAGCAGATGGGGATCTGGAAAAATTCCAGCAAGTGCTTATAAAGCATACACCAAACTTATCGATGCACCAAAATAAACCAAAAATGCAGGGAAAGTCAAACTTCCCTGCATTTTGCATTAATCATCCCAATCCTCATCGTCAAGCTCTTCGGCATCCCAGTCGAGGATCTTGCCGGTCTTGGCGTTGATCTCGTATTCGTATTCTTTAGTGTTTGTGTAGAATTCGATCTCGTAAACACGCAGACCGTCGTCCCGGTCGAGCTTCGCCTTGGTGAAAGTCACGGAAGAGGCAGAGAGTCCCGCGCTGTTGAGCGCGATGGATTTGGCCTTGTCAACGCCGATGTAATCGGAGGTCGGTTTGGTCTGCGCAGAGCCGGAGGTATCCGTTTTCGGGATCTTGAAATTCTCGATATCCTTGTCCCAGTCAAGGATCTTGCCGGTCTTGGCATGGATCTCGTAATCGTATTCGGTGCTTCCGCTGTAAAATTCGATCTCGTAAACCTGCACGCCGTCGTCCTCCTCGAGCTTTGCTTCGACAAAGGTCGCCTTAGAGGCGGAAATTCCCGCGTGCGCAAGCGCGATCTCTTTCGCTTTGGCTTTGGTGATCTTATCGGTATTTGCGGTGCCGGTCATGTCGGATGGCGTCGATTTATCCGTACCGGAGGCCGGTGTTTTGCTTGTATCGGCTTGTTCTACCGCATTGCGGTCTGCTTCGAGGATCTTGCCGTCGGAAGCCTTGATCTGATAGTCGTATGCAAAGCCTCCGGAGGTGAACGTTACTTCGTAAACAGCGACACCGTCTTCGGTATCATAGTGCGAGGAAAGGTTGCTGACGTCTTCGGCGCGCAGACCGGCATCGTCTAAAGCGATGTTGACGCCCTTGTCCATGCCCAGCGTTTTGTTTTTGTTGATGCCTGCGCCGGCCTGCATGGTCGCGAAGGCAACGATGCCGATGATGAGCACGCAGCAGATCGCAAAGAGGGCGATCTTGGCTGGTGAATTTAATACAGTGGTAATCTTTTTCATAATCTCAACGTCCTTTCTGTTGTTCTGCTTCCTGCCGATCGAGCGCGGCCGGACAGCGATGGCTGTATCTCTTTTATGTATGCATCATATCGCGTCAAGATTAAAGAAAAATTAAAAAAATTAAAATATCGAAAAAATGAGAAGAAATTCGCTACCCTTTCCCGCTTCGCTGCTGACGCGGAGCTTCAGACCGAGAAGATCGGCGATTTCTTTGACCATCGAAAGCCCCAGACCCAGACCGTGTTCGCCGTCCGCGGTGTTTTCGCTGCGGGAGACGTCTTCCTGATAAAAGCGGTTCCAGATCTTTTCGAGATTTTCCGGGGCAATGCCGATGCCGTCGTCCTTGACGGAGAGGAGGATCTGCGCATCCTCCCGGCGCAGTGTGACCCAAATGTGACCGTTCGCCCGCCCGTAGCGGTAGGCGTTGCTGATCAGGTTGGTGACGGCGCGTGTCAGCAGGTTTCGATCTGTTTGCAGCGTGATGCCCGGCGCGATCGCGGAGGTCAGGCGGATGCCTTTGATCGCGAGCAACCTTTGTTCGTCACAGAGCTGTGTGAGCAGCCGGCTGAGGTCGGTTTCCGCAAGGAGCGGGCGCTGTGTGCCTTGGTCAAGGCGCGAAAACAGCAGCAGCTGGTCGATGATGCTGCGCATGCGGGTCGCCTGCCGCTGCACGACCTCCATGGATTCCCGGTATTCTTGTATAGAATCCGCAAGCTCCAATGCGTATTCCGCTTGTGCCAGAATGACGGCGGTCGGTGTTCGCAGCTCATGCGAAGCGTCCGAAGTGAATCGGCGTTCGGCTTCAAAATTCTTTTCCAGTCTGGCGAACATATCGTTGAAGGAGTCCGCGAGCATATGGATCTCGTCATCCCCGGGGCCGATGTCCAGACGCTTGGAAAGGTCGCCGCTTTTGCCGATGGTTTCCGCGTCTCGTGCGATCTGTTCAACCGGCAGGAAGGATCTGCGGGTGATGACATAGCCGCCGAGCAGGGTCAGTACGGCGAGCATCGGCAGTAGCCAGAAAGAAAGCCGGACGATATGATAGAGTACATTGATGCCTTCATTTTGCGAAACGACGCCGCGCAGGACAAGGCCATCGGTTCCGGGCAGGTCAAGCTTTTTATCATAGATATAGTAGGTTGTACCGTTTTGTTTGTCTTTGGTGAGGATCGCGGGATCTGACGGATCGGTGCTCCCGGCGAAATGCGAGAAGCGGATCGGCGCGCTGCCGTACAGCAGATTACCGTCCACGTCATAAAGCGCGGTGGAGATCCCTTCGTAGACGTTGCAGAAGTCATCGTCGATGCCCAGCCAACCGTCACGGAACCTGAGAAACTGATCGCCGTAGCGGACGTCCTCATCATCCAGATCCTCGAAATAGTCAATCTGATTCGCGTTTTCGGAGACGATATTGACCAGACGCTCCCGGATGTTTTCATCGAGGACGGAATTGGCGATCGCAAAAGTCATGGCGCTCATCAGCAGTACGATCAGCACCATAGCGGCAGCGAACCAGAGCATGATCTTCTTTTGAATGGATAGATTGCGAAGCATAATGTTTTCCTCCCAAAAAAGATGAGGCAGGCCGAAAGATCGGAATCACCTTTTGTGGAAATATCATAGCATGGTGGGATGAAAGAAGCAAGAAATTTGTCATGTCTGCAGTACAGCCGGTGTATGAAAGCTATTGACATAGCCGTACGGCAATATTATAATTTTTTAAGGAAAATATCTTCGAACGGCTATATTTTGCGGCGAAAAGAATATGCATAGCCGTACGGCTAAAAAGTGAGGTTTGACATGAAAATCACATCTTCAAGGGATTTTGGAAAGGCGATGCGAGAGAGGCGAAAAGAGCTAGGGTATACACAGGCATACCTCGCAGAATATACAGGCTTCAGCACCAGTTTTATATCAAATCTCGAAAACGGAAAAGAAACCGCGGAACTCGGGAAAGCGATCTTCCTGATGAATCTGCTCGGAATGGATCTTGAAGCAAAAGAAAGAGGTGAGTGAGGATGAAAGAATGATCGGTGTCGATAGAAATAAATGGAAGTCAAACGCACGTTGGTACGATGAAAGGCAGTACGATCCACGATGCAGAATTTACCTAGGACAGACAGTACAAAGCACTCGCAAAGGAAGGCGTTTTCAAATCGACCGAGCTTGTAACGGAGGCGCATCTTTCACTTACCGGTGCATCCGGAAAAGTCGGACTGTACTATGATCAGGACAAAGATTTATGGTATAAGCCAAAAGGGAACGCACCGCGCACGCATATTGTCAAACAAAGTCATGTGAGGCTGTCCGATATCGTTACAAATGAGCAACTTTCATTACAGACTGCAGCGCGGCTTGGCATTGAAATTCCGGAGTGCTTTATGATAAATACAGGAAATGCAAAGGAAGATGAAATTTTATTTGCGACCAAAAGATATGACAGACTTGTAAATGATAATTCAAAAAAGATAGATGGGCTCATTTGCCCATTTCGATTGCATCAGGAAGATTTCGCGCAGGTACTTGGCATTTCATCATACGACAAGTATGAAACCGGAGAACAGAAGTATCTTCCGAAATTGTTTCGTGTCTTAAGAAATCATTCGAAAGACCCGATCGCAGATCAGCTGAAATTATGGGGCATGATCGTTTATGATTTTCTTGTAGGCAATACCGACAATCATATCAAGAATTTATCGCTTGTTTATTCAAAGAGCTTAAGAGAAAAAAGGCTCGCACCGGCTTATGATATCGTAAGTACGGCAATTTATCCGAGCAGCAGCAGAGAGATGGCGATTGGTATCGGAGGCGAAAGAACGCTCGACAAGATCATAAGGAAGCACTTTGTAGATGCAGCGTCTGAAGCAGGCATAAACGAAAAGATTGCTTTAAGATATTTTGATGTGATTGCCGGAGGCTTTGAGCAGGCGCTGAACACGGCAGCGGATGAGCTTTCAGAACAAGGATATGCAAATGCAAAGAAAATAAAAGAAAAAATACTGAAACACGGAGGGTACAACCATATATAGCTCTCCGCTTACAAGAAAAAACACCGCAGAGATCAGGACTATCTTATCTGCGGTGTTTCATTTTTCAACACATAGCCGACGCCGCGGACGGTGTGGATCAGCTTCGGATCGAAGCCGTCGTCGACCTTGCGGCGCAGGTAACGGATGTAGACGTCGACGGCGTTGGAGCCGCCTTCGTAATCAAAATTCCAGAGATTGTTTTCGATGCTTTCACGGGAAAGCACGCGACCCTGGTTGCGGAACAGGTATTCCAGCAACGCGAATTCCTTGGCGGAGAGCTTGATCTCGCAGCCCGCGCGGGTGACGGTGCGACTGCCGGAGTCCAGCGTCAGATCGCAGAGCGTGTAAACCGGCGTGTTCAAGACCGCGCTTCTGCGCGTGAGCGCGCGCACGCGCGCCATCAGCTCCGCAAAGGAGAACGGTTTGACCAGATAGTCGCTGGCGCCCAGATCCAGACCCGTCACCTTATCCTCGATACTGTCACGCGCAGTCAGAAAGAGCACCGGAGCCTGCACGCCGTCCGCGCGCATTTGCCGCACGACGCCGAATCCGTCGAGCCGCGGCATGTTGACGTCTAAGATCACGCCGTCATAATCCGCGACGCGCATACAGTCGAGCGCTTCCTGTCCGTCGAAACAGCTGTCCACGCTGTAGCCTTCGGCGGTGAGCTTTTTGGTCAGGATCTTATTCAAATCTTTTTGGTCTTCTGCGATCAAAATTCTCATTGGCGATGGTAGCTCCTTTTTTTCCTTGTTCTGCGTTCTGCGGCACTGCATTCATCCGGGTGCCCAAGCCAATCGCTACTTGAGCAGGTCTAAAATTTCTTCTTTCGGGCGGACGCCGATGGCAGTCTGTGTGATTTTTCCATTTTTGAAAACCATCAAGGTCGGAACGCTCATGACGCCGTGGCGGATCGCCAGCTCGGCTTCCTCATCGATGTTGATTTTGCAGACCTTGATCTCCGGATGCTCTGCGGCGATTTCGTCGATCGTCGGACCGAGCATTCTGCAAGGGCCGCACCAGCTTGCCCAAAAGTCGACCAGTACCGGCTTGTCCGCTTTTAATATTTCATTCTCAAAATTTTGTTTGGTAATCGTTGTAATCATCTCAAAACCTCCCTATTATAGCCTATATAGCATCATCACGTTATGATTATGATACCCCCAATATCCCTTCTGTAAATCAAGCATAACACCTTTTTCTTAAAATTTGATGAAAAAAATAGCAAAAGGCGGGCAATTCGGCGATTATTTTAGGATTTCGCCGTCCGTGGAGATGGTCACAACATTCCATGGGATGAACTTGCCGCTGTTTTTCAGCGCGGTTTTGGCTGCCATTTCCAGTCCGCCGCAGCAAGGCACCTCCATGCGCAGGATGGTCAGGCTCTTGATTGCGTTCTGCGAGATGATGGCCTCGAGCTTTTCGGTGTAGTCCACCATGTCCAGCTTCGGGCAGCCGATCAGCGTGACGCGGCCTTGAATGAAGTCGCGGTGGAAGTTCGCGTAGGCAAAGGCAGTGCAGTCCGCAGCGACCAGCAAGTCCGCATTGCCAAAATACGATGCGTTTTCCGGAGCCAGCTTGATCTGCACCGGCCAGTTGCTCAGATGCGCCTGTTTCTTGGCAAGGTTCGCTTTGACTGCCGCTTCATCGTAAGCAAGCGTATCCTTTTCAATGAAGCGGATCGCGCCGGTCGGACAGGTCGGCAGGCAGTCGCCCAGACCGTCGCAGTAATCGTCGCGCA
>DJPG01000100.1:10313-10606 GCA_002439735.1 Firmicutes bacterium UBA6418
TTCTCTTCGTTGATCTCAATGATTCTTCTTTTCATATCGTATACCTCCGATTGGTGTTTTTGTCTTGGTTTGTTTGACTTTTCGGGTACAATATACTACAATGAACCTGTATGGTATGTTGTTTTTACAACAAAATAAGAAAAGAAGCAAAAAAATTTGAGACAAATGGAAAAGCAAGACAAAACGCAAATAGGCGATATGAAGATAAAGGCGGAAACGACGGAAATCACCGAAAACCGCCGGAACCGGCAAAGCGAGGGATCCGGCGAGAGAGGAGCGAAAACAAGGATGCG
>DJPG01000024.1:0-6098 GCA_002439735.1 Firmicutes bacterium UBA6418
TAGCCCTTGGACAGATTTTTGATCAGGCGATCCGCCACATCTTCGATCTGCGTGACCGCCATGGCGGCCGCCAACTGGGTATGCAGGGCGGCTTTTGCCTGTGCATGGTCTGCGCGTGCTGAGCTGCGCGCCGCGTGCTTCTCAGCCGAAGCGAGCTGTGTTGCCGCGTCTGAAGCGACGCCGTCCGCCGCCCCGAAAGATGCCGCGTCTGTCCGTGACTTGCGTCCAACCCCTTTGGCCTTTGCCACAAAGGTCAGATATTCGCGTACCGTCATATCCGGATACAGCGGCGGAATCTCCGGCAGATAGCCCATGCGGCTTTTGGCCTCCGCCGCATCTTCATAAATGTCGAAACCATCGATGGAAACGGTTCCGGAGCTTGCCGCCAGGCAGCCGGTCAGGATATTCATGGTTGTAGACTTTCCGGCGCCGTTCGGCCCCAGAAATCCGTACACATGTCCGTTCTCGATGGTGAAGGATAAATCGTCTACGGCCACATGTTCGCCGTAGCGTTTGCATAAATGTTTTACCTCGATCATCTTGCATAAGGTCCTTTCATATAAATTCCGAAGCTATCATAAACCATTGCAATTTCAAAGGTCAACAGACTTCCCCAAAACCCCGCCCAAAGTTCAGCCACCCAACACCTGTGTGAAAAATTTTCCTCGAAACTTTCAGAATGCTCACCGAACGCACACTTTGTTCCGGTTCGCTGCTGCATGCTTCCGGGTCTGCTTCCATACAAAAAGACTTCTCCCGCCCAACTGCCCGCTGAGCAAAAGAAGTCTTGATTCTTGTTTTTTATGGACGGATTCTGTCTACAGCGCGGTGATCTCCTCCGGTGATAATCCGGTAATCTCAGAAATCACGGCCGGATCCAAGCCCTTATCCTTCATATCTTTTGCGATTTTGCGCTTCTCTTGTGCCGCTCCGTGTGCAAGTCCGACTTTTTCGCCTTCTTCGCGGCCAATCGTGAGACCTTCTTCGCGGCCAATCGTGAGACCTTCTTCGCGGCCAATCGTGATGCCTTCTTCACGTCCGACTTTTTCGCCGTCCGCATAGGCCTCGCGCGCCCGGATCTCCGCAAATTCTTCTACCGTGATCTCTTGAAACAGCATACCTGTGACCTCCCGACTGTGTTTTTGCAGGAAGTCTGTGATCAGGCCCTCGGACATGCAGGTTTGCACCGCCTCGTCGATGGCTTGTTTCAGATCGCCGCCGTTCGCTTTCAGCTCCTCCCGGATATGATACAGAAGCTTACTGTAGCCGAGCAACGACGGACTTCTCTGCAAGATTTCGCTGTCTTTATTATAGTTTAAGTTGATCAGATTGACAACCAGCTCCAGCGAATTTTCTTTCGGCTCGGCTAGAAAACTTTCCGACAAGCAGAGCGTCCTGCGTCCCCATTGCTCTTTTCCGACACAAAAGAGATAAAATTCGGGAGCCGGAAACTTGACCAGGTTCTTGCCGTAAAGCCCCTCTTTGCCCGCCAGATTTTCCAAGGTACGGCTGACATAACCCAAACAGCGCATGGGAATATTCCAATTGACGGTGCTCTGGCATTCGGATAGTACCAGATGGCGGCCATGGATCACAAAGCCAAGATCATTGCTGCGATCGACATAAATCGCGTTTTCGAGTGTGGTGTAGGTCAGTTCTGTATCCGGCGGCAGATTTTCTCCGCTGACTGCGTTATAAAGCTCCACAGCTCGCTGCGGCTCAGAGAAAAGCAGGCAAAAGGTCGAATCCTTGTGATTGCGCTGCGGTTTTTCGCCCATGCGGCGGCGCGACGGCGCAAGATTTGTCTCGGAACGCAATCTTGCATTCTTCGGTTTTGTTTCTTTTTGATTCATTTTATTTTTCTCCCATTTTTTCCTTATATTTGCAAATAACGTTTCTTTTATGGTACTATAATTTTCCTTTTACTTCAAGTATTTGTTTCTATATTTTTACATTTATAATTTTATAAAAAACTACTTGACTATACAGTAACCATATACTTTATGATACAAGCAAGACTTGGTTGCGTACTGAAGATCACCGCCGCCCACAGGATGCGGCTGCGGCGGTACGCAAACCTGCAAGGAGTGAATTTTATGACATTACAAGCAAAACAAAGTATCAAAAGTAAATTTATCCAATACGTCCTGCCGTCCGTTGCGGCAATGTGGGTCTACACCATTTACACGATGGCGGATGGTATCTTCGTCGCCAAGGGCGTCGGTGAACAGGCACTCGCGGCTGTCAATCTCTGCATGCCGATGATCAACGGCGCTTTCGCCATGGGCATCCTCTTTGCCGTCGGTGCAAGCACCAGAGCCTCGATCTGCAAGGGTAGCGGCGATAGGCAGGAATCAAATCGCGTATTTACGATCGGTGCTGTGACCGTCGCCGCCATCGGTCTTCTGACTGCCCTGACCGCAACGCTGTTTCTTCCGCAGATAGCCTGCCTTTTGGGTGCCGATGCCGAAACACTGCCATATGTCAAAGACTACCTGCGCATCATTGTGCTCTTTCTGCCTTTTTATATGACATCCTATTATCTGGAAGTACTTGTAAAAGCAGATAGCTTCCCGAAGCTTGCCATCAAGACCAGTCTTGCAGGCGCGCTGACCAATATTATGCTCGATGCGATTTTTGTGCTTGGCTTGCATTGGGGTATCAAGGGCGCAGCAATCGCGACAGGACTTTCGCAGGCTATGACCTTCTACATCTACCTGCATCACTTTATCCGCTGCAAGCCGCAGCACAGAACCGCAGCCTGCTCTTCCAAAAGCGCAGTCGTATCCGAAACGTCTGCGACCCCTTCGCGGCGCACCGCCGGCTTTGCCTTTGTACGTGTCCGCTGGCAGCTGCAGGCTGTGCTCCGCTTCGCGAAGCTGGGGCTTGCAGACTGTGTAACAGAGCTTTCCATCGGACTTTGCATCTTCGTCTTCAACCGCACGCTTCTTGCAGTTTCCGGTAATGAAGGCGTGGTGATCTACACCGTGATCTCCTATTTCGCGCAGCTGGTGCTGATGACGATGATGGGTATCAATCAAGGCTCTCAGCCACTGATTAGTTATTATCATGGTCGCGGCAGCTCTGACGTTTGCAGCTTCGTTTTTCGCATGGCGCTATACGGTTCCGGCATTTGTGCGCTTCTTGCGTTTGCCATCGGGCTTCTGTGCCCTTCTCCGATCGTCCATATCTACATTGATCGCGAAACCAGTCCGGATCTGTTTGCGCGCGCTATTCTGGCTTTTCGTCTTTATGCGCCCGCTTTTCTGCCGCTTGGCGTTGTCATCCCGGTAATGGGCTATTTCACTGCCCTGGAACTGCCGAAGCAGGCCATGGGCATTTCTCTGGGACGCGGTATGCTGTTTGCGATCTGCGCCCTGTTGCTTTTGGCATTCCTGCTTGGAGAAACCGGCGTCTGGATCTCGACAGTCATCTCCGAAACCTGTGCGCTGATGCTGGCGCTGTGGCTCTTCCGCCGCTGTCGCTTTTCGTAAAAGCCGTCGTTCGGAATTGTTCATTGCGCATATAAAAATTTGTGTGGTGAAAACAAGAAAAACCGGTTTTTTGGACAAAAAATCACTTGCATTCTGTCGCTCAACCGTTTACAATGAAAGAGAAATTATATCTGCTAGATGAACTTTGCAGGAAAATGAGCACAAAGGTCTCGGCTTTGTATCAGGCTCTACCGAAGGAGTAAAACTCTCAGGTTCCGCATAAATATCGGCAATCTGCTGTTATGCGGTGAGGACTGTAAAGGGATAGCGTTCTGGAGACGCCCATTGAATTGGGGGCCGAAGGTGCAAGGCAAAAGCCAATCTCTCAGGCAAAAGGACAGAAACTGATCGCATCTCTCTTAAAGAGGATGTTCCTTTTTGGTTGCTTTTGATTGACATATTGCATTGTTTTCTCGAGGCGGTTCTGCAGAAGGCTTGCCTCTTTTTTGTATGTACATACCGCAGTCCCCGGCTCAGGTTCGGCTTTCGTAATTTTCTAAAAAGTTCCATTCATACAACAGATTCAAAAAAGGAAAGGAAACTATCACAATGCAATCTTTGTACAATTTTATTGCAGGCACCCTCAATACCGTGGCATGGATCTACATCCTGCTTCCTTGTGTCTTTGTCGGCGGTCTGTACTACACCATCGGTACCGGTGGCGTTCAATTCCGACGTTTCGGTTATGCCATGAAGAATACCTTCGGTAAGATTTTTAAGAAAACAAACGCCGGCGCCGGCGAAGTCACACCGCTGCAGGCCGTCTGCACCGCACTGGCCGGCACCGTCGGCACCGGCAACATCGTCGGTACCTCACAAGCGATCGCGCTTGGCGGCTATGGCGCAATTTTCTGGCTCTGGCTGGCAGCGCTGCTCGGCATGGTCATCAAATATGCCGAAGTCACGCTTTCCATCCGCTACCGTGAAAAAGACTCAAAAGGTGACTGGGTCGGCGGCCCGATGTACTACATCAAGAACGGTCTCGGCAAAAAATGGTCCTGGCTGGCGATCCTGTTCTGCTGTTTCGCGATTCTCGCTTCGTTCGGTATCGGCAACATGTCGCAGGCAAATTCCATCAACGGTTCCATCAAGGGCGCGGTCGCGGCGTTCGCACCGGATTTTGCCAACCTGGTTGCAGTGGACTGGGTGATCGGCATCGCACTGGCTGTTCTGACGGCCGGCGTCCTGTTCGGCGGTATCAAGCGGATCGGTTCCGTAACGGAAAGACTGATCCCGTTCATGAGTATTCTTTACATTATATTTACCTTAGTCGTTATCTTCGGCAACCTCGGCATGGTCGGTGAATGCTTCCGTAAGATTTTCGTGGCAGCCTTCGATCCTCAGGCAATCGTCGGAGCAGGCAGCGGCATCCTGCTCAAAAACGCGATCGTATGGGGTCTGAGAAGATCCGCCTTCTCCAACGAAGCCGGTCTGGGCTCCGCTCCGATCGCGCACGCGGCGGCAAACTGCGAAGGACCGGTACAGCAGGGGATCTTTGGTATCTTTGAGGTATTCGTCGATACCATCCTGATCTGCTCCCTGACCGCGCTGTCCATCATCATCAGCGGTGTAGACATCACCTTCGGCGAGAAGCCGGGCAGTGAACTGATCACTTCCGCATTCAGTACCATCTTCGGCGTGAAGATCTCCTCCCTCTTTGTCGCAATCGCACTGATGATGTTCGCATACTCCACGATCCTCGGCTGGTCGCTGTACGGCACACGCTGCATCCAGTACCTCTTCGGTATGAAAGCAGTACGTCCGTATCAGATCTTCTTCTGCATCATCATCGTTGTCGGCTGCGTCAGCCCGATCGATGCGGTGTGGGATATCGCGGACACCTTCAACGGTCTGATGGCAATCCCGAACTTCATCGCGCTGTTTGCGCTTTCTCCGGTCGTCTTCAAACTGACCAAGGATCACTTTGCGGAAGTTGACAGACTCAAGGCGCGCGATCACGCGGCATGAGTGTGTCCGCTGCGTGATGAAGCTGTATAATGAAACCGTATCCAGCGCCGCAGCGGCAGTCTCCGATGTGTCGAGATATTTCCGGCATCCATAGATCATGCAAAACGCCCGCGCGTTCTGACCATTCCAGGCGGTCAGACGCGCGGGCGTTTTGAGATTGGTAACTTCTGTTGTCTTCGTGTTTGCTTACGGCAAACGCGAACCGGAAACTGATTATTCTGTCGGTGCCTTCGGTGTTTCATCTGGTGTCTCAGTCTGTGGAGCTTCACCAGTAGCCTCCGGTGTCGCTGCCGCCCCGGTGAGTCCGTCAAAAGCACCGCTGATGTCCTCGCCGCTCTTTTTCGCCTCCGCCTGCAGTCTTTTGATCTCAGTCAAATGCTGATCGATCTCTCCACAAAGCTCAGCCAGTCTGCTTTCGTCCAATGCGCCGCCATTCTTTCTGGTTTCATAAACATAAGTTCCCAATGCCTCTTCCGCATCATTAACCTTTCCTTTTTCCAAAAGAATCTTACCTTTTGCCCTGCCGTAATCGAAAGTATCTCCGGCCATTTCGCCAACTTTATTTGCTACTTTTCCGAGTTTGTCCATAAATGCCATAATCCTGCCCTCCTGTTTTTTGATTCGTGACTGCGCGTG
>DJPG01000024.1:6168-17826 GCA_002439735.1 Firmicutes bacterium UBA6418
GTGAGTTGAGGCCTGCCTTGCTTCTTCCTTCGCCTACAACGCGTCAAGCAGCGAGCCAGGACTACAAGTCGCAACGCTAAGAGCATTATAACGCTTTCTGAAAGATTCGTCAATTCAAAGATACATCTGTCTGCACCTCCCGTTTTTAACGTTTTTCCGCAAAAAGATGTAGTCTGTATATTTTTACAGGCTGCTTTTTTATCCTCCCCTCTCCTTGCTTGTGCGTTCGCACTACAATTTTATTTATTTTTTGTGATTGCCTGCATATTTTCGCGTCGCATAGAGAAAACTCGTTTCGATTTTTCCAAAAATCAAAGATTTCTCCAACGCGTTTTACATCTTTTCGCACTTTTTTCATAAAATCGGAAGGCCACGCTTTGCATGCTGCTCCGCCTTGCAAAAACGCTCCGGGAGTCTACAAGGTCATTCCTGTACTTTCTTTGTTTTTGTCCGAAAAAGCCTTTCCTTTTATCCAAATTTTATTTATAATGAAGGAACGAGAAAAAAACGGAGGTACTGTCATGCTTTTGGGACATGAAAAAATTTCTTTCTTATATCTGCCGACTCCGCTGGAACGGCTCCATAACCTGTCAAAGGATCTGGGAATCAACCTGTACATCAAGCGCGATGATCTGACACCGCTGGCCATGGGCGGCAACAAGCTTCGCAAGCTGGAATATCTGCTTGCGGATGCAAAAAAGCAAGGCGCGACCATGCTGCTGACCGTCGGCGGCGCACAGACCAACCACGGCAGGCTGACCTGTGCGGTCGCGCGCAAATACGGGATGAAAGGCGCCATCGTCTGCATAGATGAGTATCCGGGTGAACTCTCTGCCAACCTGCTGCTTGACAGCATGATGGGCTGTGATGTCTGGCTACGTAAGGCAGACCCAACCGGGCAGAAATCCGAAAGTCAGCTCTTCGCTGAAACGGTTGCTGAAATCACCGCGCATTACGAAGCGCAGGGCGAAAAGGTTTACTATATTCCGATCGGCGGATCGAACGAGCTTGGCATTCTCGGTTACTACGAATGCGCGCAGGAACTGACCAAGCAGGCTGATAAGATGGGGCTGATCAACGGTTCGAATCCGAACAATTTTCCACGTGTTGTCACGACCGTCGGCAGTATGGGCACCTATATGGGACTTTTTACGGGCATTTTGCTGGAAAATCTCCCACTCAGGCTGACCGGCATCGGTATCTCGCCAAAGCCAAACGGTCTTTCTGCTTACGCGAAGGACTATTTTGACCGTGTCTGTGCCTTCTATCATCTGGATCCGTCCAGAACCGAAGACGTCACGGCGCAAAGCTTTGACCTGACGGACAAATATGACCGCGGTGCTTACAACAACCCTTGTAAGGAGGTTCGTGAAGCCATGTACACGATGGCAGAGCGTGAAGCTCTGATTCTCGACCCATGCTATACCGGCAAATGCTTTGCCGGTCTTGAGGAAATGGTCAAGACCTGTGAGATCGCGCAGGGAGAAACCGTGATCTTCCTGCATACGGGCGGCGCGCCTGGCATCAATACCCCGTTCCATCGCATTGAGATCGAAAAAGAACGCAAAAGGTTTATCCACGTGCTGGATTGACCGCACAGCCTCGATCATTCCGGTATACGCCGCCGCAACGCGTCCGGCGCATACCCGTCACATCAAAATTTCGGAAGCGAAAAAGTCCGAAACAGCTTTCACAGCCTGTTTCGGACCCTTTCGTTTTTATACTTTTCTATTTGCGCCCTGTTTGAGCTTCTGTCTGCCCGCTTCCTATGCTTCCGGCTTTGCGCCCTCTTCCATGTTCGGCATTTCTTTCACCTCGTTGTTTTTTAATTCCGCGAAGCGCTTGATCTTCATCGTGCTAGTCTTTTCAAAAGCATCCGTCTTGATCTCCAGGTTGCGGATGCATTTGTAATTGGACAGCTTACGGTTGACCTGTTTGATCTGATTCCAGATGATCTTGTAGATTTCCTCCTCCGTAAACGGCTGCAGCGGATTTTTGCGCTCCGCGCCGTGCAGATTTTCGATCTCTTCATAGTTCGGGATCACCCTTGCGGTAATGATCAGTTCCTTTTCACCGGCAACCTCCTTGCCGTAGACCATGCATTCCGCGATTTCCGGAACAGCTGCCAGCAGTCCCTCGATCTCCTCCGGATAGATGTTCTTGCCGTTCTGCGTAACGATAACATTTTTGCTACGGCCTGTAATATAAAGGAAACCGTCTTCGTCCATATAGCCAATATCACCGGAATTGAACCAGCCATCCTCCATGACAGCCGCGGTTGCTTCCGGATCTTCATAGTATCCAAGCATGACGGTCTCACCCTTGATCAGAATCTCGCCTTCTCCCTTTTCATTTGGATTTTTAAGCTTGATCTCATCTCCATGAACGGCTTTGCCTGCAGAACCGACCCGCATGTCGAAGTCCGGAGTCAACGCCGCGATCGGAGCCGTTTCCGTCAGACCGTAACCCTGCAGGAATGTGATGCCGATATCCACCAGCCATTTGCCGACCTTCGCGTCGATCGGCGCTGCCGCGGAAACGATGATCCGCAGTCTACCGCCCAAGCTTTCATAAATATCCTTAAAAACCTTATGTTTTACATCAATACCAACATTGCGCAATCCATTCGTCAGACGGATCATGGAACGAACAGCGCCCCCTTTTTTGCTCTTTTCGATATTTTTCTGAATCTTCTTGTATAAGGTCTCGATCAGAAGCGGAACCGCAATGATGGCAGTCGGATGCGTCGTCTGCATATCGCTGACCAGATGCTTGAGTCCCTGGCATACTACGATCGACGCACCAATCGCCATCGGGTAAAGAAAGCCGATCGTTGATTCATACGTATGGTGCAGCGGCAGCACAGAGAACAGTCGGTCTTCCGGCGTCAGCCAGACATACGGCGTTACCGCATTGATGTTTGCCGCCAGATTGCGATTGCAGATCATAACACCCTTCGCTGCGGATGTGGTGCCGCTGGTAAAGATCAGCACCGCGAAAGCATCCGGATCGATCTTCTTGCTGAGCAGACTCGTATCGCCCAGATCGGTAAAGACCTTTCCTTCGTCCCGCAGAAAGTCAAAGCCGACGAAGCATCCATCTTCCTTTGCGTCCGAATACATCTCAATGCAAAATTTGATATTCGGGCAGTGTGCCGCTGCTCGCTTGACCGAATCCCGTTTCTTCGGTGAAAAAATAATCGCCGAAGCGCCAGAACGCCGCATCAGATTTTCGAGTTCGTTGTCCGGTAGTTCTTTGTCCGTCGGAACCGCAATACCAGCTCCGCACAGCAATGCCATATAGGAAACATACCACTCGTATGTAGTTTCCCCCATGATCATGACCTTTTCGCCTTCTAGATTCAGGACGCGCAGGAGCGCTGTACCGAAATCATGGACATCTTGCCGGAATTCTCCGTATGTAATTTCGCGAAAGCCTTCCTTTTTGTTAAAGCACTGCAGGATAAACGGTCGATCGCAAAATTCTTTCGTTGAGCGCAGGAAGAATTCTTTTACCGTGCGGTAATGTGTTCCCTCATATTCCTCGTGTTTGCCGCGATGCTCCAGTTTGCTCCAGAGCGCATCGATATTTTTTTCGGCATATTCCGACCGCAGTTCCTCCAGATCATCCACTTCATTCATTTTGTATTTGGGAAGCTTGAAATCCGGCATTTTTTTTATCATTCTCGCCATAAAAATTTCCTCCGTTTCGAAAGTCCTGCTACCAGCAGCAGGCTGGTTCTCTATCTTGACTGGATTGTGTTCTTTTTGATCATTTTATTATACATGAGTTTTTTGTAGAATTTATGAAGAAAACAGCGCCTGCGGGAAATTCCTCTGCCGCGCTGAGCGCCTGGCATGCAGAAAATGCTTGCGTTCATGAGGCTGCGAATGCCGCAGCCTCGTTTGTCGCATCATCGTTTAACGCGAAAAAGCAACCGCTTGAGCACTTTCCAGTCAAACGGGATCAGCGGATAGAGGTACGAGGTTCCGGCGAGTGTCCTGGTCGTCCCCATCACCAACAGGCTGACCGCCGCGGCCGCGATCATGCCGCCCAGACCCAGTACCTGCGCGCCGATCAGCATCAGGACGCGCCCGAACTTCATCGCATAGGAAAGCTCAATGCTCGGCTGTGTGAACGAGGCCAGCGCCACGACCGCCATACACAGGATTGTCTGCGGAATAAACCAGCCGGAGCTGATACTGAATTCGCCGAGGATCAGCGCGCCGATGACCGACAACGACATTCCCAGCGAGGTCGGCGTGTTCAGTGAGGCAAGCTTCAGCGCGTCGATTGCCAGCTCCAGCAGCATAAACTGCCAGAAGATCGAAATGACATAATCATCCTCCGGCACAAAAAAACGCAGGAGATCCGGGGTGAACCACTCGTACTCGACCATCAGCACATAAGTCGGCGTCAGAAGCAGGATGACGATAAAGTTCAGGATACGCAGAAGACGGAAGTAGTTTCCGGTCAGCTGTGGAAAATAATAATCATCCGTATCTTGAAAGAATTCAAACACGCTCACCGGGATCATCATCGCGGTCGGAGAATTATCGGTGATGAGCACCACCTTTCCTTCCTCCAGATGTGCCGCCGCGACATCCGGCCGCTGCGTATAACGGACACGCGGGAACGGATTCAGACTGCTCGCGATGCCAAAGCTCTCCTGCAGATGTTCCAGCAGGCTCTGATCCGTCACCGTCAGCGCGTCAAAGTCACCTGCACTGCTTTGCGCCAGCACCGGTTCTGCCGATGTCCCGCCGCTCTTTGCTTCAGCCTGTCCGTAGCGCTCTTTTCCCGGGCGATTCTGCCCATCGTACTGCGGCTTCCGGTCGGCACAACGTCCGGCCAGCGCCTTTTCCTTCATATCGACCAACGACGATTCAAGCTTTTCGATAAATTTCAAATCGGCACGATCCTGCATATAGCACAGCACGACATCTGACTTACTGTCGGTTCCGACGTTAAAAACCTTAAAAATCAGCTGGTTGCTGCGCAGTCTGCGGCGGATCATAGCGACGTTTTCCATCATATTCTCGGTGAAGCCGTCGCGCGCGCCGCGCAGGGTTCGCTCCTTCTCCGGTTCCTCCACCGAACGTGACGGATAGTCTCGGACATCCAGAATGATGATTTTGTCCAGACCTTCCACGATCAGTGGAACCAGACCCGCATAGAGCTTCGGGAGAGTCTGCAGATAGCAGTCGTAAACAGCCGCGTCCAAAGTCCCGGCAGCTCCCGGCTCGACCACGCTGGCATCCATGAACGGCACAGCTGTCTCTAAGAAATCTTTGCTCTCATGCAGCCCTTCCATCGTTTCCGGCTGCACTGCCAAAAGATAATCGAGCAGAAGCTGTCCTTTCTGCCCGTCGTGCAGCCCGTCGACAAAATACATCACTGCCTGCCGCCCGCCGATGCGCAACTTGCGCTCGATGAGATCAAAGCATTCGTCCAGTGGCAGTTCTGTCCGAAAAATTTTCAAATATTCCTCAAAAGCTTCATGCATAGGATCCTTTCCGCCCTTTCTGTTTTCCTTCTTCGTCACTGTTTCCCGTGTCATTGACTTCCTCTATTTTTTACAAAAACCCACCATTTCATACCTTGCAAAATTTGAAAAGAAATTCTGAATCGTTCCCGCAAAATTTGCGCGGAAAGGCTTGTATCTTCGCGCCGAAAATGTTAAAATTTTATATGTTTGCTGCAAGGCACGGAAGCGCTGCGCGCGTTTTCGCATCGTCGATTCGTGATGCACATCACGTGACCGGATGCAGCAGTCAATAGCGCAAAGGATTCAATACCCACGGAGGAAAACCATATGAATTATGAAAAGCTCGCGGAACTTTTGTTTCCGCATATCAACAAAACTCCTGCCGATTACGAGGCGATGTATCCTACCCGGGATCTGCCTGCCGACGCGAAAGTGACCAGACTGGGTCCAAGCCCGACCGGTTTCATTCATCTCGGCAATCTCTACGGCGCGTTCGTAGACGAGAGACTGGCTCATCAGTCCGGTGGAATATTTTTTCTTAGAATCGAAGACACCGACGACAAGCGCTTTGTAGAGGGCGCGGTTGAGATCATCATCAACTCCCTGCGCTTCTTCGGCATTCAGTTTGACGAAGGCGCAACCATGGACGGCGATATCGGCGCTTATGGAGACTATACCCAGAGTCATCGCGGTCCGATCTATCAGTGCTTCGCCAAGAAGCTGGTCGCCGAAGGCAAGGCTTATCCGTGTTTCATGACGGAAAAAGACATCGCAGACATTCACACACAGCAGGAAGCCGAAAAAGCCAATCCGGGCATCTACGGCAAGTGGGCGAAGAGCCGCGATCTTTCCATGGAGGAAATCAAAGCCAAACTGGACGCCGGTGCTCCGTATGTGATCCGTCTCAAATCCGACGGTGATATGAGCCTGCCGGAAGATCAGATCAAACGTTTCCGGGTGGAAGACGCGATTCGCGGCACGCTGGATATGCCGGTCAACGACCAAGATACGGTTCTGCTCAAGGCTACCGGTATTCCGACCTATCACTTCGCGCATGTTGTCGACGACCATCTGATGCGCACGACGCATGTGGTCAGAGGCGCAGAATGGCTTCCTTCTCTGCCGATCCATGTGGAGCTGTTCGACAAGCTTGGCTGGGAAGTGCCAATCTACTGCCATACCGCGCAGCTGATGAAGCTGGACGAAGAAGGCAACAAGCGCAAGCTTTCCAAGCGTAAAGACCCGGAGCTTTCCTTGGATTACTACCGCAATGAGGGCTATCATCCGGCTGCGGTTCGCGAATATCTGCTGACCATCCTCAATTCCAACTTTGAAGAATGGCGCATTGCCAATCCGGATGCGCCGATCGATGATTTCAAATTTACGACCGAAAAAATGAGCAACTCCGGTGCCCTGTTCGATCTGAACAAACTGAACGATATCAGCAAGGATGTGCTGCTCAGGATCAGTGCCGCCGAACTCTTCGACTTTCTGAAGGCATGGGCGGAAGAATTCAGACCGGATATTCTGCATATTTTCGAAGACCGCGCCTATCTGGAAAAAATCCTCGACATCGGTCGCCACGAGGAACGCAACCCGCGCAAGGATCACATCTACGCGCAGCAGATCATTCAGAACATCAGCTACTTCTTCGATGATCTGTTTGAGATTGAAGATGCTTTCCCATCGGAAGCTGCGGACGATGTCAAGCTCATCATCGAAAAATATCTCGCGACCTATGACCACAGCGATGACCAGGAAACCTGGTTCGGCAAGATCCGTCAGATCACCGGGGAACTCGGTTACGCAGTCAAGCCGAAGGATTTCAAGAAGAATCCTGACCTGTACAAGGGACACGTCGGTCATGTCAGCACCGTCATCCGTGTGGCGCTGATGGGTCGTCAGCAGTCTCCGGACATCTGGGAGATCCAACAGATCCTCGGCGAAGAGCGTACCCGCGCGAGACTGGAAAAATTCGCGTAAATTGCATAAGATCAAGCCCTAAAAAAGCTGTTCCGCATGGTGGAACAGCTTTTTTACATTGTAAAACCTCCCCTCTTTACTTTTTTTTGATTTTGACTATGATAATGGTAAAGAGAAACGGAAAGTATGATGAATCGCTTTCCCGGAAGAATGAAATGTAAGGAGGATATAACAATGTTGAAGATGCAAACAGGTGCCAGCACCAATGCAAATGCAGCGCTCGCCGGTAAAGAAGCGGCGGAAGCTGTAAAAGCAGATCTGAAGGACATGAAAATGGCCTTTGTCTACAGCGGTGTGCAGTATGACCAAAAAGCGATGCTGCATGCGGTAAGAGAAACTCTTCCCGGTGTTCCTCTGATTGGAAATACTTCCTTTACAGGGGTAATGACACAAAAAGGATTTATCAGTAGCGAGGCTGGCTTCGTCGGTATTATGAGCGTATCCGACCCGGATATGACCGTCGGTGTCGCCGGTATGGCAAAGAGCGGCAGTGCAAGAGAAACTGGGCACAAGGTTGCGGAAGCGGCCTTGAAGAACGCCGGCAAGACGGAAGCACCTGCTTTCTTCTATATGTCCGCACCGTCCGGTGAAGAAGAATACTACTTAAAGGGGATTACCGAAGTCATCGGTCGTGTTCCATTCTTCGGTGGCAGTGCTGCAGACAATACCATTGCAGGGGAATGGTTGCTCTATACGGATGAAAACGTCTACGCGGACGGCATTTCGGTTGCGTTCTTCTATACGGATAAGGCTTTTGCGAATGTCTTTACCGGCGCTTATCGTGAGACGACCAATGCCGGAGTTATCACCAAGATTGTAGGCGATCGTACCCTTGCGGAGATCAACGGTGTTTCTGCGCTAGAGCAGTATCGCGCATGGACCGGCGCATCGGCGGAAGATGTTAAAGGTGGAAACCTACTTGCTTACGCCATCCAGAAACCGCTCGGTGTCAAGGATCCGCTTGGTGATCTGATTGCAGTAAGACATCCGATGAACGGCAACGATGACGGCAGCATGAATATCGGCAACAATCTGGCTGTCGGCACTGCCGTAATTCAGCTTGAAGCCTCTGTCGATGAACTCATTGCTTCGGTCGGCAAGACCTTAAAAGAACTGGAAGCCAGAATCGGCGCCCCAATCGCAGGCCTGCATCTGGTGCACTGCGGCGGCAGAAGAGCCGGAATTGGCGATCGCATCCCTGAAGTATACGATCAGGTCAAGGCAGCGGTCGGTGACGTTCCGTTCATCATGGAATATACCTTCGGTGAATACGGCTATGAAGATGACGGACGCAACACCTGCGGCGGTCTGATGCTTTCCTTCACCGCTTTTGGTAAATAATTTGCGCCAAATATCGCGCACGTAGTCATAAAGTTCAAAGAAAACAGATCAAAAGGAGTGTATCACAATGAAGATGATTATTGATGGAAAAAAAGTAGACAGTCTCAGTGGAGAAACCTTTGACGTAATCAATCCTGCAACCGGCAAGGTCATTGAGAGCGTTCCAAAGGCAACCGCGGAAGATATCGAACGGGCGGTGACTGCCGCTGTCAAAGGGCAGAAGGAATGGGCCAAGACATCGGTTACGCAAAGAGCTGATGTTCTGCGCCGTTTCGTAGAAATCGTGGAGCAGAATAAGGAAATGCTTGCGCAGACACTCTGCGCCGAAAACGGCAAGCCGATCACTGAGGCAAGAGCTGAGATCGGCAATATCAGCATTGCTTTCCCTGCTTTCGCGGAACATGCAAAGCATTTTTACGGCACCCTGATCCCACAGGGAACCGAAGCCGGACAGGAAACAACCCTGCAGCTTGTTACTCGTGAGCCGATTGGTGTCGTAGCCTGCATCATCCCGTTTAACTTCCCTTGTGACCTGTACGATCAGAAGGTCGCTCCGGCTCTGATGATGGGTAACGCGGCGATTGTTCTCCCGTCTTCTGACAACCCATTGACATTGATGAAACTGACCGAAATGCTGGTAGAGGCCGGTGTCCCGAACGGTGTCATCCAGTGCCTGACTGCACCGGGCGCTGTCAAGGACGCAGCGGTTACGGATCCACGCGTACATCTGGTCACTCTGACCGGCAGCACGGAAGTCGGCATCGGTACCGCGAAGCTGGCTGCCGCAAACCTGACCCACACTGCACTGGAGCTTGGCGGTAATGATGCGTTTATTCTGTTGGACGATGGTGACGTGGATCTTGCCGTCGAAGAGATGGTATGGGGACGTATGTACAATACCGGTCAGGTATGCTGCGCAAGCAAGCGTTTCCTGATCCACAATTCTCTCAAAGAAGAATTTACGAAGAAGGTTATCGACCGGATCAAACAGCTGAAAGTCGGAGATCCGCAAAAAGAAGATACTCAAATCGGTTGCCTGATCAGTGAAAAGGCTGCCATCAAGGTAGAAAAAGAAGTGCAGCTGACCTTGGAGCAGGGCGGCAAACTTCTGCTCGGCGGCAAACGAAACGGCGCTTACTATGAGCCGACGGTCATTACCGATATTCCGAAGACCGCGGATGTAGCCAAAGATATGGAAATTTTCGGACCGGTTGTCTCCATTATCGGTTTTGATACCGACGAAGAAGCGATTGAAATCGCAAACAACTCCGTCTTTGGTCTGTCCAGCTGTGTATTCTCCAAAGATCAGAAACGTGCCTTTAAGGTCGCTGCGGCGATGGAAGCAGGCGGCGCGGTCATCAACGGCGCAAGCTTCTTCAGATCTTTCGAAATGCCTTTCGGCGGTTGGAAGCACAGCGGTATCGGTACGGAGGGAGTATTCTCGACCTTTAATGAAATGACAAGAGTAAAGAACATTGTACTTAAGAACATACTTTAGACGTTTAGAAACCAACTGGACGATGGCCAATATTCAAACTACATTTACATGGTGAAAGAAGGAGGAATCTATCATGATGGGAAGATTACGGGCTATGCGTGAGCCTCTCAAATATGTGCAAGGGCGTGACGCACTTTTGAAGTTCCAAGAGGAAATGGGCTATATGGGCAAACGCTGGCTGTTTGTCTGCTCCAAGAGCGGTTACAAGGCATGCCACGACAAGCTGGAACAAAGCTTTGGAGATTCCGATGATTATCGTCGCTACGAAATCTTCGGTGGTATCTCCAGCCACAGTGAAATCAATAAGATGAAAGCGATCGTCGAAGCAGACAGCATCGACACCGTTGTTGCCGTCGGCGGTGGCAGCGCGGTCGATACGGCGAAAGCAACCGCTTTCTATACCGGTAAGCATATCGTTATTCTTCCGACCGTCGCGGCTACCGATGCACCTTGTACCGGTTTATCCGTCATTTACAATGATGACCACAGCTTCGACAAATATCTGTTTTATCCAACCAATCCGGATGCAGTCATGGTCGATACGGTTGTAATCGCCAACGCACCGGTCAAGTTCCTGATTGCAGGTATGGGCGACGCTCTCGGCACATTCTTTGAAGGTCGTGCGTCGATCCGGACAGAATCCGCAAGTTTGGAAGGTACCGGCATTACGCGCGCCGGACAGGCACTGGCAAAATTGTGTTATGACACGCTTCTCACCTATGGCAAGCAGGCCTTGGAGGCTTGCAAGGTACATGCCGTGACGCCTGCGCTGGAAGCCATCGTGGAAGCAAACGTCTACCTCTCCGGTGTCGGCGCGGATAATGTCAACTGCGCAGCTGCGCACTCTTTCTATAACGGTGTCACCGCGCTTGGCATCGCACATGCGGATCACGGTTGTTGTGTTGCTTTCGGTACTTTGGTTCAGCTCGTTCTGGAAGGCGCGCCGAAAGAAGAATTTGAAAAAGTACAAAGCTTCTGTCTGGAAGTCGGACTTCCGGTTACGCTCGCGGAAATCGGCGTAACAACCAAGGAGCAGATCAAAGAGATCGCAAAGCATGCCTGTGTGCCTGGCGAAACGATTCACAACCTCGCGGGCGATGTACAGCCGATTGAGCTGTATGACGCGATCCTGCAGACCGATGCGATGGGAAAACTGGCGCTCGGCTCGGCAAGCTGCGAAGCTTAACGCAATCCGGAAAAAGCCTGACATAATCCGGACAATCGAAGGTATCCGAGTTTCCTCCGGATAGGAATCCTGTTTTCAGCCTTCAATTCTTAGTCAAAGGCCGGGTGCAAAACTGCCGTATCAGGCAGTCAGCACCCGGCTTTGTGTTCCGATCATTCTTGT
>DJPG01000059.1:0-2128 GCA_002439735.1 Firmicutes bacterium UBA6418
ATCATAAACTGGTTCAGGGTCTTGCCGAAACGCCGCGGTCGGGTGAACAAGGTGACCTTCGCGTTACTTTCGATCAATTTTTGTATCATTAGGGTCTTATCGACAAAATAGCCGTCTCTCTCTATGATCTCCTTAAAATCCTCCACACCGATGGAGATTTTTTTACGGTTTTCGGTATTTGCCATAGACTCACGCCCCTTTCTCTGTGCTCTTCCTTCTCCGAGCCACGCACTTCTCTACACGTCTTGTATGTCTATAGTATACTTGATTTTGCAGGAAGATACAAGCGAAAGGAAATTTCAATCCATCTTGTTCAACTCATCAAAGATCTTCTGCATTCTGCGGTCGAGAGTCGCGCTGACTTCGGCACAAGCCTTGAGTTCGATGTCAATGCGCGAAGAAATATTCTTGTTCTGTTTATAGCGCAGTTGATGCTCGAGACTCGCCCAAAAGTCCATCGCGACCGTACGGATCTGTACCTCCACGATGACCTCTTCACATCCATCCAGAAGATATACCGGCACCGCGATTACCAGATGCAGGCTACGATAGCCGTTCGGTTTCGGGTTTTTGATGTAATCCTTCTCGGTCAGCAGTTTCACGTCGCTCTGTGAAGTGAGCATATCCGCGACCGCATACACATCATCAATAAAATTACATACCACGCGGATCCCCGCGATATCAAAAATATTTTCTCTGGCAGACGCGATCGTGATCTCCTTGCCGAGCCTTATGAGCTTTTCCTCAATGCTCTCCGGCGTCTTGAGTCTGCGCTCCATATGATGAATCGGATTATAGTCGTGGCGAACCGCAAAATCCTCACTCAAAATCTCGATTTTCGTTCTGACTTCCTTGATCGCGGCTCGGTAGGCATGTCGGAATGCCTCGAAGCCCTCCTGCTCCTGCAGATGCAAATTCATGGCGCATAGCCCTCCTCTTCAAGACCTGCAAAGTTTATGATATTTTCTTGACATATGTCATTATACTCTACTATAATCGAAAAAGAAAGGATTTCAGGTGAAGAAATCATGAAGAAGTGTTTTTTAACAAAAGACAGGCCTAAGGTGCGCATGCTCGGCCGAACCGGCCTTGCGGTCAGCTGTGTCGGCATCGGCGTGCTCCCGATGGGACCCGGACAACTGGATCTGCCACTGGACGAGGGCGCGGCAGTCATCTGCGACGCGCTGCGGCGCGGCATCAACTTCATCGACACGGCGCAGTACTATCGAACCTATCCGTATATCCGGCGGGCACTGGAGATGCTGGACTTTTTGACCGAGGAAAATCCGCACGGTGGGGATCATGCTGCCGCGAAAGAAAATCCACGCAGCCCGGGACAGTCTGATGCCGAAGCCTGCGATCCGAACACGCAGACCAACTTATCGAACTGCGCTGAACCAGGCGATCGCTCACATGCTCTGTGCCCGGTCATCAGCTCCAAATCACTGGCATCGTCTTATAACAATATGATGGCCGCGATCGAGGAGTGCCGTGACGCGCTGGGAGTGGAAACAATCGATATTTTCCTGATGCACGAAGTGCGGACAGGCCAGTTTGCGGCGCGCGCCGGTGCGTGGCAGGCTCTGCGGGACGCCAAATCCGCAGGGCTGGTACACGCCATCGGCATCTCCACGCATCACGCCGATGTGGCGCGCGCGATGGCATCGGAGCCTGCTTGCGATGTGGTCTTTGCGCTGCTCAATTATCGCGGCATGGGAATCCGCAGCGGGCAAGAGAGCGGAACCAGGGAAGAAATGGAAGCCGCCCTTGAATCCTGCAAGGCGGCCGGCAAAGGCATCTATCTGATGAAAGCCCTCGGCGGCGGCAATTTGACCGGTAACTATCAAAAAGCCCTCGATTATGTCTTTGCGCAGGGGTTCATGGACGCGGTCATGATCGGTTTTACAAACAAATCGGAAATTGACGATATGATGTGCTACCTGTCGGGAAACATGGAATCCTCGTACAATCCGGATGTTTCCCATAAAAAGATGTATGTCAACCAGGAGGACTGCGAAGGCTGCGGCGCCTGTATCAGGATCTGCGCCGCCGGTGCAATTCATTACAACAAAAATGGACTGGCCGAAATCGACCAGTCCAAATGTCTGACCTGCGGATACTGCGCCCA
>DJPG01000059.1:2177-17243 GCA_002439735.1 Firmicutes bacterium UBA6418
GCATTGTGTATGCTGATCTCGCATTCCGGTCTTGCTGCCGATTCTGCGCCGCTCTGCATCCCTGCTGCGGCGCTCCGGCATTGTCCTATCAGCGCTGCACCTTGACGTGCATACTTTCCATCACCTTGAGCGCGGCCTCGCCGAGCGCATCGTCGTTGCTTGCCACGCAGGCCGCATCGACCAGGATCGGCACTTCCGGCATCGCAGCCTTGGCAATGACCATGTTGGAGATCACGCAGATATTGGTGACGACCCCGGCGAGTTCCACACTTTCATACTCGCTGCCGCGATTGCGGAGATAGTCCGCCAGTTCCAGCGAGCCGAAGGTCGGCTTGGAGAATACCAAGTCCTCTTCCTGCTTCAGCGCGTGGATCCTGCCGTACAGCGGCCAGCCGTCTGTTTCCCGTATGCAGTGCGCGACCGGCAGATTCCGGCCCTCCTGCGTTTCCAGATAATTTTTGTCATGGGTGTCCATGGTGAAGATCACCTGGCCGCCCTCGCCCAGCGCGCGGTATGCCGCGATCTTTGCCGCGAGCGTGTCCTCGATGACCGCCGCCTGCGGACAGCCCAGGCTGCCCGATACGAAATCGTTCTGATAATCCACTACGATCAAAAGTTTCTTTTTCATCTTCCCGTTCCTCACTTTTCTCAGCACTTTCCGCGCCGTATTTGCTGCAGCTTTTCAGCGCTTCCAGAAGCTTTTTTTCGGCATGTCCTCTCGCATCTCCCGAAATTCCTCCGGCACGACGCCGCTCTGCACGGCCTCGATGAGCGGCGTCGTGCGCGCACGGTCGATCAGATCGCAGCCCGTTTCAAAATAGCGCAGCACCTGCGCATCCTCTGTGGCGGCCTGTGCCTGCGGCTTATCCTGAAACATCTTCGTCGCGACTTTAATGATCGTCTTATCGATACCCGCCAGCTTTGCCGGATCGAACGCGCCCGGCAGGAAGAAGCACGGCAGATCTCTGAGCCAATCCTTGTCAAAATTGATATCACGCAGCTGCAGGCGGTTTGCCTCGCTGTCTAAGCTGATGCCGACGGCAAAGATATAGTATTGCTTATCGAAGGCGCCGGTACCCTCTGCGTCTTCTCGGCTGATCGTGCCTCGCTGCGCCATCTTGCGCAGCTTCAGATCGCCCTTGATCCATTTGGTGAACCGTTCCAGCCCGCGAATGCCACCGGCCTGCACGCCGCCACCGTAAACGATGGTATCATAGCCCTGCAGTTCTTTCTTTGAAAACTTGTCCAACGCCGCCGCGCGGCAGCCGAGCGTTTCAGCGATCCAGTTCGCATACATCTCCGTCGCGCCGTATTTGCTCGTATAGAGCACAATGGTGCGCTGCGGATCTGCTTTTTTATCATTTTGCATCATATCTCGCGTTTGCTTCCTCTCCATTTTTCATTTAACTACCGGCGGTCTCTTTGCTCAGTCTTTTCGCATGGCAAAAGCGTGGATAGCTTCTGCGTCTGATTGTCTTCGCTCACCGCAGAACCACTGCACCTCGTCCTTCTGCCGTGCGCAGAAACCCACTATTCTCTCTGCGGATGCACAAGTGTCCGCTTCCGCATGCTGCTGTCCGGCTGCTGTCTTGCCGCATCTATCCCTGCTTCGCCTCTGCTTTGACGTTGCCGTCGCCGAGGATGGCCTGCATCTGGCGCAGCAGCGATGCCGAGGCGTCGGCGCGCATGCCGTTTCGCGGGCGAATGGCTTTGCCGCCGGGCGGATAGATCAAAACGTCGTAATTGCCCGGATGCCTGCCCAGATTGACCATCAGCTGATCCAGTGTGCGCTGCGGGTTTCCTTCCGGCGGAATGCGCAGCTTGATCATGCCGTCCGCCGGGCTCTGCGCCGCGGATGCCTGTCCTTCCGCGCCGCTCTGCAGCGTCAAGCCGTTCTGCTGCATCCCGGCGCTTACGCCTGCCTGCGCGCCGCCCGCGTTCTGTCCCGCGTAGCCGCCTTGTCCGCGGCCGCCGTAACCGCCTGCGCCGCCCCGCCTGCCATAGCTGCGGCGCTCCGGAAACCCGTTTTCACAGGCCTCATCCAAATCCAGCACATCGTCTGCCAGGATCTTCGGCGCCTCCTCTTCCTTAAAGTTCAGCGTACCGCGGATCGCCACCACGTTGCCCTCGCGGATCGCGCCCAGGCAGCGCTCATACACGTTCGGGAACACCACGACCTCGGTCAGTCCGAACAGATCCTCCAGGTCCAGGAACGCCATCATCTTACTGCTCTTGGTGATCAGCGTCTTTTTACCCGCGATCATGCCGCTCATGATACACTTCATGCCGTCATGGATCTCGTTGTCCTGCCCATGCGCGAAACGGCGTTCCATCGCGCCGGCGACCTCATCGCCGCCGTCTGCCAAACCGGTCTCCCCGGCGGCAAGATGCGCGATGTCATCCCCGGTCAGCGTACTGATCTGTTCCATTTTTTTCTTATAGCTGTTGAGCGGATGATCGGTCAGATACACGCCCAGCATTTCCTTTTCCATTTCCAGCTCGAGGTTCTTGTCGAACGGTGCCACATCCGGCAGCTTGCTGCTCGTCAGTTCCGGCTGCATGCTTTCGCCCGCCAGATCAAAGAGCGACATCTGTCCCTCGATATTTTTCTTGGCCATATTCTGCGCCGACTCGACGAGACTTTCATGGACCGCCAACATCGCGGCCCGGTTGCCGGAAAGGCAGTCACAGGCGCCCGCCTTGATCAGACTTTCCACGGCTTTTTTGTTGACCTGCGAAATCTCCAGACTGCTGATAAAGCCGAAAATATCCTTCGGCTCGCCCTTTTCGGTACGCGCGCGGATGATCGCGTCGATCGCGCCCTCGCCGACGTTCTTGACGCCCAGAAGTCCGAAATGGATCTTGCCGTTTTCTACGCTGAATTTTTTCATGCTCTTGTTGACGCAAGGCGGCAAGACCTCGATACCCATGTCGCTGCAGTTGCGGATGTAGCGCGCGATCTGCGCGGTGTCGCCCATGACGCTGGTCATCAGCGCCGCCATGAACTCGACCGGATAGTGCTTTTTGAGATAACCGGTCTCGTAGGCCACCACGCCGTAAGCCGCCGCGTGCGACTTATTGAACGCGTACTGCGCGAAGCTGACCATATCGTCGAAGATCGTCTCGGCAGCCGCGCGGCTGATGCCGTTGCGGATACAGCCCGGGATCTCCACCTCGCCGTTTTTGTCCAGCTTGCCGTTGATGAAATACTCCTTTTCCTCGAGCATGACGGACATTTTTTTCTTGGACATCGCGCGGCGCACCAGATCCGAACGGCCGTAGCTGTAGCCCGCGAGGTCGCGCACGATCTGCATGACCTGTTCCTGATAGATCAGACAACCGTAAGTAACGTCGAGGATCGGTGCCAATTCCGGACAAGCATAGCGGATATGCGACGGATTCTTCTTATTGTCGATATATTTCGGGATCGAGTCCATAGGACCCGGCCGGTAAAGCGCGATCCCCGCGACGATATCCTCAAAGCAGGTCGGCTTGAGATTTTTCATAAACTGCGTCATGCCGCCGCTTTCCAACTGGAACACCCCGCCGGTATTGCCCGCGGCGATCATTTCGTACACACCCGGATCGTCGTAATCCATCTTCGCGAAATCGATCTTGACGCCGTGATTCTTCTCGATCATTTCCAGCGCGTCGCGGATGACCGTCAGGTTGCGCAAGCCCAAAAAGTCCATTTTGAGCAGACCCAGTTCCTCGATCGTCGTCATCGTAAACTGCGTCGCCGGACCTTTATCCGACAGATACAGCGGCACATATTCGTCGATCGGCGCCTTGGAGATCACCACGCCCGCCGCGTGCGTCGAAGCGTGACGCGGCATGCCCTCGATCGCCTTGGCCATGTCGATGACCTCGCGCGTTTCCACATCGGACTCGTACATCTCGGCCAGTTCCGGGCTGGTCGCGAGCGCCTTGTCGATCGTCATGCCCAGCTCAAACGGGATCGCCTTGGCGATCTGATCGGTCTTGGCGTAGCTGACGCTTAGCGCCCGGCCGACGTCGCGCACCGCCTGCTTGGCTTTCATCGTGCCGAAGGTGATGATCTGCGAAACGCGATCCTCGCCATATTTGCGCGTCACGTACTCGATGACCTCCGGTCTGCGTTCGTAGCAGAAATCGATGTCGATATCCGGCATGCTGACACGTTCCGGATTGAGGAAACGTTCAAAGATCAGGTTGTATTTGATCGGGTCGATGTCCGTGATCGCCAGGCAGTAGGCGACGATCGATCCCGCTGCCGAGCCACGCCCCGGTCCGACCATGATATTGTTTCGCTTCGCGTAATTGATAAAATCCCAGACGATAAGAAAATATTCCACATAGCCCATGGACTCAATCGTCCCCAACTCGTACTCCAGGCGGCTAACCAGATTCTGCGCCGGATTCTCTCCGTAGCGCTCGATCAGGCCGTCATGGCAGAGCTTACGCAGATAGTCGCGATTCGTCATGCCCTCCGGCGGCACGAATTCCGGCAGATGATACTCGCCGAAACGGAAGTCGAAATTGCAGGCCTCGGCGATCACATTGGTGTTCTCGATCGCCTCGGGAATCGCCGCGAAAATTTCCCGCATCTCCGCCTCGCTCTTGAGGTAAAACTCGTCGTTCGGAAAGCGCATGCGGCTCTCATCGTCGAGCGTTGTCGCGGTCTGGATCGCCAGCAGCACGTCATGCGCCTTGGCGTCCTCCCGCCGTACATAATGCACATCGTTGGTCGCTACCAGCGGGATCGAAAGCTCCCGCGAAAGTTTCAGCATGTTGTCATAGATCGCGCGTTCCTCATCGAGACCCTGATCCTGCAGCTCCAGATAAAAATTGCCCGACCCGAAGATCTCCTGCAGCGCCTCGGCCTCGGCCTTGGCGCCTGCATAGTCACCCATCAGCAGCCGATGCTGGATATTGCCCGCCAGACAGCCTGAAAGCGAGATGATCCCCTCGCTGTGCGCCCGCAGGACGTCCTTGTCGATCCGCGGCTTATAGTAGAATCCGCGAATAAATCCCTCGGAGACGATCTTGATCAGGTTCTTGTAACCGGTCTCATTTTTGGCGAGCAGGATCAGATGCCCCTGCCCCTTGTCCTTGTCGGCCTCTTTGTCAGTCAGCTTGCGCGCCGCCGTATAGACCTCGCAGCCGATGATCGGCTTGATGCCCTGCTTCTTGCACTCTTTATAAAAATCGACCGCGCCGAACATCACCCCGTGATCGGTGATCGCCAGGCTGTCCATGCCCAGCTCCTTGGCCCGCGCGACCACATCCTGAATGCGCGCCGCCCCGTCCAGCAGACTGTATTCGGTATGTACATGTAAATGCGTAAATGCCATTTTGGCTCCTTTTTTGAATTTTTCTGTCTCGCCGCCGCCTTACGCGGCTGCTCTTTTTTTAAGTATAACACAAATCGTTCTTGGTTAAAAGCAGGGTTTGTGATAAAATAGGAAGTGATATTCATACGATTTTTGGGAGGGGTCTTTATAAGAAAGTCGGTTTCGGCGTTTACACCGCTGATTATGGTTTTTTTGGACGGTGGAAAATATTCGCGTGCCTTCCGTGCATCGACCATCGTGGATCCTCTCACCGCCATCGACCTGAAACTCGCGGGTTTGATACTGATTCCGCGCTGATTCGGGAAACCGGCATTGCCGTTAACCGTTCCTATCAGGTCGGCGAACGCGCGGCGCATTCTCTGTGCGGCGCATCTTGCAAACTGCAACTACCCGCGCGCACAGCGCGGCTCAGATAAAACAATATACAGGATATACAGAAAGAAAGCAAAGGAATAAAACATATGCGCATACTCGTAATCAGCGATACCCACGGCGTTTGTGACCGTGTCTACGAAGTGTATCGCAAACTCGTAAACCAAAACCCGATCGACTATATCGTCCACTGCGGCGACTACTGCAAAGACGCCGACGAGATCCGCATGCGCCTGGGCGTTCCGGTCGCCTCGGTCCGCGGCAACTGCGACGGCGGTTTTGAGGAAACCGACTTCTCAATCCTAGAAACCGAGGCCGGTAATTTTCTCATCACCCACGGCCATCTGGAAAACGTCGGTTTCAGCATGCAGAACCTTTATTACAAAGCATGCGAAAACGGCTGCATCGGCGCGCTGTTCGGACACACGCACCGTGCGGTCTACACGCAGGTCGGCGAGGTCTATCTGATGAATCCCGGCAGTCTCTCCCGTCCACGCGACGGCTCCGGCGGCACGTTCGGACTTCTGATCACGGATGCAGAAGGCGTCTGGGGAAAAATCTACCAGTATGATGACTTCATGTCGGAGCATAATGGGAGCCGCGCAGCTGCTTTGTCCGGCGCGGCAGGCACGGCAGCAGCGGCAGGCACGGCCGCCCCGTCAACCGGCCGCAAACCAAAAGTCCAGGGCGGCCATCTGCGTGACCTGCTCAACTACAGTGACCGCTTCTAGGCGGGCGCGTCTAAGTAACTGCTTCCAACGGAACAGAACCGAACATTTGGATTTTTTTCATCCACATTTGAAAAAACGCAAGATTTTCTACTTTACGAGGTATAAAATCGGTCGAATCCTGTCGGCTGTTGCGTTTTTAAGAAAGCATTTCAAATTTACGCAAGGATATTTCCATTATCCAGGAAATATCTTGCGTTTTTAAAAAGATGAGCTAAAAAAACGCAATTTTCTGCTTTTTTACACGTAAAAAACGGGCTCTTCCAAAGAAATCTTGCGTTTTTGAGGCATACATTAAGAATTATACAAATTGCATTGCTGACTTTTCTCCAAAAACACATAAGAAATTTGAAAGGAGACTTCTTATGAACATCAATCAAATTATGAACGACAACCCGCTCGTTCGCGAAATGGCGGACTACAAGGAAATTTTTTGGATCAATCCGCAGAGCGGCCGACCTGCCAAACTACCGTTCACCATGGCAGACATCGAAGATGCCGAAGCCAGACTGGCACGCTTCGCGCCATACATCGCGGCTGCTTTCCCGGAAACCGCAAAATCCGGCGGCATCATCGAATCAGAACTGACCGAGATCCCGCACATGAAAGAACGTCTCGCTGCCATGACGGACAGCTTTGACGGGCGGCTTTTCCTCAAACGCGACAGCGATCTTCCGGTCTCCGGCTCGATCAAAGCGCGCGGCGGCATTTATGAAGTTCTTAAATTTGCGGAAAAGATCGCGCTCGAAAAGGGTATGCTAACCCTGCATGACAATTACGCAATCCTCACCGAGGATCGTTTCCGCGACCTTTTCTCGCAGTACTCCGTAGCGGTCGGCTCCACCGGCAACCTCGGTCTTTCCATCGGCATCATCAGCGCGAAACTCGGTTTTCAGGTCACCGTACACATGTCCGCGGACGCGCGTCAGTGGAAAAAAGATCTCCTACGCTCCAAAGGCGTAACCGTCATCGAATACCCAAGCGACTATCAGGTCGCGGTCGCGCAGGGCCGTCAGGAAGCAGCCGGTGATCCGCGCTGTCACTTTGTCGATGATGAAAACTCCGCGGATTTGTTCCTCGGCTATGCGGTCAGCGTCAAGCGTTTGATCGGTCAGTTTGAAAAGGCAGGCATCCATCCAGACGCGGAGCACCCGGTCTTTGTCTACATTCCTTGTGGAGTCGGCGGCGCTCCGGGCGGCGTGACCTTCGGACTCAAAGAAGTCTTCGGCTCACATGTGCATGTCTTTTTCGCGGAGCCGACCCATGCGCCTTGCATGACGCTCGGTCTGATCACCGGCCTGCACAATAAGATTAGCTGCGCGGACATCGGCGTGGATGGTCTTACAGATGCCGATGGTCTTGCGGTTGGCAGAGCTTCCGGTCTGGTCGGCAGCATCATGGATACGCTGCTGGACGGCTGCTATACCGTGGACGACGCCAGACTGTATCCGTACCTTGCCGCACTCGCTGACAGCGAAAACCTGTACATCGAGCCCTCCTCCTGCGCGTCCTTCCCGGGTCCTGCCCTCGTACAGCACGCAGCGGATTACCTTGCAGCCAAAGGTCTGACAGACAAGCTGGCAAAGGCCGTACACATTCTCTGGGCGACCGGCGGCAGCATGGTGCCGAAAGAGGAAATGCAGCGGTATTACGACCGTGGAAAATCCGCGCAGGCATAGGGTACGTTCCTAAGTGCGAATGTGCGGCATAGAAGCGCATGGAACATAAGCCGAAAAAAATTGAAAGGATCATCCTGTTATGAGCAATTCCGTTTTACTCACCGACCGGGCGGATGTTGAAAAAACGTTCCGTATGCTGGAAAGTGAAAATTTGAAAAACCCACAGATCGTCAACGGCATGATGGCACCGACCTACCTTTCCTGCGATATGGAAGAACAGTCGGTTACGATCGAATATCAGATCAAAGAATGGGAACTGAACCGGGTCGGCATCCTGCACGGCGGCATTTTTGCGACCATGCTGGATCATACGGCCGGCACGGCCGCCGCTGCGTTTCTGGGCGGCTGGGCGCCGACGGTCGACCTGCAGGTGCACTTTTTAAGACCCGGCCAGCCGGGTGATACCATTCTGGCTGTCGGCAAGATCATTTCCGCCGGACAGACCCTTGTGCACGCAGAAGCCGTTCTGACTTCCAAGATGACCGGCAAGAAGCTGGCGGTCTGCACCGCGACATTCCTGAACATGGCGTCCAAGCAGCCTGCACGATAGTTTTTTCGGCGCCGCTTCGACGTTACTTCATCATCAAAGAGGAACCATTATGTCACATATCTCAAAAGAACTCATCGCTAAAGCCGCGGAATTTTTCCGCGTGGTCGGAGATGAGACCCGTATGAAAATCCTATGTACCATCGCCGGCGGCGAGCTCTGTGTCAATGACATCGCCGCCGAGGTCGAAATGACAAAATCGGCGGTCTCCCACCAGCTTCGTCTCTTAAAAAGCGAAGGTCTGGTCAAAAGCCGCCGAGATGGTAAAAATATGTTCTATTCGCTGGATGACCAGCATGTCGTCGATATCATCGATATCGCTTTCATCCACATCGAGCACAAGATGCACGGTGAGGGCTGCAGCTGCGCACACTGCCACGCCGCGCATGATCCGCACTGCAGTCACGAGCATTAACTTTCCGTACGGCAGACCTGCCGCCTGCCTGCATACCACGTACATTCTTTCGCGTTGCGGATCCGCCTGTGTTTCTTCCTAATATCCTACTCCAGATTCAGCTTCAAACTGAGGATCCGTTCGCTGGTCACATGGAAGATCGCGATCTGTACTGCGAAATATAGGAACGCAGAGCCCAACAGCGTCTGGACCACCTGTCGGTAAGAAATATCCGAGAAAATGTGATCCGTGATCGTTACGAACGGCTGTCCGAATACAGTCAGCAGGATCGAGCCGAGCAGAGTAAAGGCAATGCCGATGCCGATATATGCCGCGACACTGCCGAGGATCCGATGCTTCGGCAAAAGCTGTCCGATGGAAAGCGAAGCATAGATCTTATAAACCTCCGTCATGATACCGGCCAGCGCTACGATCAATCCCTCAACGCTGTAAAGAAGTGCCTCCGGATATTCCCGAACGGCTTCCCCCGCAGCACGGAAAAAATCCGCGACGCCGGACACATTGCCGACCAGGTTCAGCAGAACGATGGACACCGCCGCCAAGATCATGCTGACCAACACCGTGACCGTCGCTGTGATGCCTTTGGATGTGATCAACTGCCACTCCTTGACCGGCAGCGTATGCATCAGATACCCCTCTTCTTTGAGCAGCCCCTTATAGAAGCGCAGCACGACGACGAACAGCGTCGCTACCACCAGAGCGATAAACAATCCCACATATAGGAACATCGGTATTCTCGACAGCAGCGCCCCAAGGATTTGATCATTTTTCTGCGCCAGCGCCGACCTTGCGTAGATCCAACCTGTAAAGCTTGTCAAGATCGCCACGGCCGGCAGCGCCGCCCAGATCACTCCGATCTGCTTCAAGACCGAACGAAATTCATACTTCATCAATTTTCCTGTCATCTTACTTCCCCCATTCTGAATTCCTCACGAAATACCTCATCCACGGATTTTCCCTCTTTTGCTTTCAGTTCATCCACGGTCTCATGTCTGACAATCTTGCCGTCTTTTAAGAAAATCACCTCGTCCAACACTCTTTCGATGTCCGCGATCAGGTGCGTCGAAATGATAACCGTCGCATCATCCGCATAGTTGTTAATGATCGTGCCCATGATATAATCTCTCGCTGCCGGATCGACCCCCGCGATCGGTTCATCCAAAAGATACAGCTGGGCATTGCGGCTCATCACCAGGATCAACTGGACCTTTTCCTTCGTACCCTTGGACATGCTTTTGATGCGGTCTCCCTCGCCGATGCTCAGCGACGCACACATCTGCAGCGCCTTCTGACGATCAAAGTCCTGATAAAAGTCTTCGAACAGATCAAAGATGTCCTTGACGGTCATCCAGTCGGCAAAGTAGTTTTTGTCCGGCAGGTAACTGACCTGCGACTTGGTGTAGGTTCCGATCGGCGTCCCGTCGATCTTCGCGCTCCCGAAGTTCGGCTGCAGCAGTCCGTTCAGGATCTTGATCAACGTCGTTTTCCCGGATCCGTTCGGACCCAAAAGTCCGATCACCTTGCCTCTGCCGATCTCCAGATTCACGTCGTCCAACGCTTTCTTCCCCGGAAAGATCTTGGTCAGATGCTCACACTGTACTAAAATTTCTGTTTTCATATGTTAAATCCCCCTTCTTTTATTCGTTCTTATCCTCGACTGTATTTACACCGTCTGCAGGATCCGCAGTGTCTGCACGGCCCGCGTTTTTTGCATCCGCTGCACTGCCGCTGTTTTCACCGCCGCCCGCGTGCTCCGCGGCCCGGATCTTCGCTGCGACCTCTGCCAAAGCCCCTTGCAGGGTATATCCCAGCGAAGCCATCTCCTGCAGAAACGTGTCGACCTGCTTCGCGGCCAGTTCCCGACGCATGCTTTCGATCAACGCCAGATCTGTTGTCACGGTGCGCCCGGCCGTTCGATTCGTGATCAAGAGCCCCTCACTCTCCAGTTCCGCCATCGCGCGCTGCATCGTATTGCGGTTGACTCCCGCGTCCTGCGCCAGCTCCCGCACCGTCGGAAACGCGCTCCCCGGCGCGTATTCTCCGGTGATAATCCCGCGCTTGATCAATTCTTTCAGCTGCGGATAAATCGACCTGCTATCGTCTAATTCCCAATCCATGTTTTCCCCCCTTCCGGCTCTGCCTCTTTCTCCTCACGCTGCTCACGCTGCTCGTTTTTTCTTTCTGTTTAAATCTATTGTCCTAAGCACTTAAGACAATAGCACTTTTACCACCGCTTGTCAATCCTTTTTTAAAAAAAATATGCGAAAAAATCATGGGTTGATCCGATCGATCTTGTGCACAGCCGCATGAATACGAAGAAAGGTTGAAAAGTTGTCGGAAAAACTGTTGACGAGACCGTCGAAAACATCGGATTCGATAAAAAGATCCCTTTTTAAGTTACTTATCCACCTTTCTTCGGATCGGCGCGAAATGTCCGTGTCGAACCATTTTTAATCCTGTCGAATTTTGTCAAAAGCGGTCGGACGGAGAAGCCGCGTTCTTCTTATGGATCTACCCATTTTCGGACACAAAAAAAGAAACGACATTTTTCGTGCCGTTTCGGCTTTTTTTGAGCATCTTCGCAGTACAATTTCTCGCTTTTTCACTTTGTCGCTGCGGGAAAGGTGGATAAGTAACTCGTTTTTTGACCTTTTTATCCATTTCGCCGTTTTGCGGATGCTATGGGGCGACCCATCCGATAGACGCTGCGGATGCTATGGGGCGGCTCATCCGATAGACGCTGCGGATGCTGTGGGGCGGCCCATTCTGCTGACGCAGCGAACGCCGCAGGGCGGCCCACTCTGCAGGCAGCGATCAGATCTCCACCTCGACTTCCATCGGTTCACTCAGATTTACGGATCCCTCTATAAAAACCTTTTCAACGCGGCCGTTCTGCTTGACCACAGTAGAGGCGATCGTTCCGGCCGGCTGCGGGAATGTATAGGTATAGGTGCCATCCGGCCGTCCCAAACTGAATGCGGCCGCGCAGGCTGTCGATCCGCTGCCGCAGGATCCCTCAAAACAGGTCGTATCTACGTCCTTGACATAAACGACCGGCGTCAGGGCGCGTGCATGACTGTCACAGAACATCACGCCCATGGCCGGCGGATCAAACTGCGCATAAATCGTCCGCCGCAATACCGCAAAGTTTGTTTCGGTCGCGGGGATGTCCTTCAGGATGACGTGCAGGATCCCTCCGAAATCCACCGCACGCACAGCAGACAGATCTTCGCGGCAAACGGATTTTCCCGGGTCAAAGTCTGCATTGTCAAAAATGGCGCGCAGATCCAGAAGTTTGATCTCCCGCGGGTTCGGCATCTTTACTTTCGTATCGCAGCTTTCCGTGTCTACCGCGATGGTCAGGATCTCGCTGCAGCCGCTGATATCCACGAAAACCTGTCCTTTTCCGCGCAGACCGCTGCGCTTCGCAAGCAGCAGCCCAAAAGAGCGCGACGCGTTTCCACAGAATTCCAGACCGCACATTTCCATTTTGCCGTCCGCTCTGCCGCAGGCCGCTGCCTCTTGGATAAACGCCACCTGCTCGCCGTGCAGCTCCGGCATAGCCAAAAGCTGTGAAGCAACTTTTTGATATTCGCTGCGCGGAAACGGTTCGTCGACAAAGATTGTAATATTGCCAGCCGGATCCGCCACGATGATCCGAATCTTCTTTTTCATGGATGGAACCCCTTTCTTCCTGCTCATTTATGTGGCACGAGCCTCCCTCAGCGATGGATCGGCCGCAGTGATGGTTCTCTTGCAACGATGTTCCGCCCGCGGAGATGGTTCTCTCGCGGGTTCAGATCTCCCGCAAAAGCCAACACCGCAAAATTCTTTGCTGCTTGCCGAAAATTCTTTGCATGCACACTTGAATCTTGCGTAAAGTTATGGTATGATGGATAAGGATTTTCGTCATCCGCAAAAATCCAACCGATCTGATTCGGAAGCGTATCGAAGTGGTCATAACGAGCCGCACTCGAAATGCGGTTGTCCGCAAGGGCACGTGGGTTCGAATCCCACCGCTTCCGCCAGCAGACCCCAAAGCACAGAGTTTTGGGGTTTTTCTTTACGCTGCTGCTTTCTTTACTCTGACACTTACCCTTACCACAGCCCTTAGCCAAAAGCTGCCGCACGAGGCCGGAGCGGGATCTTTTGGTCTTCTCTCAGCCCGCCTCTCAGCCTACTGCGCGGCAGCCTCCGTATTTCAGCAGCTGTTTTCTGAATCTTTTGTTTTTTACTTCGAAGAGTGCTCCTGTAAGAGATTATTTTTCATGTCCCACAGTTTCTGAGAAAGGTCTACATAGTAAGTCTGCGGATTTTCAAAACGCAAGGTCTCGTCCCAGAGGGTATCCAGCTGTTCCTGACAGTACTTTTTGATCGTTTCGATATCCGGGCTTTCGTAAACACACTTGCCCTGCTCGAAGATCTGCACGTGCAGATTGCGGACTTCGTAATTGCGGATCCGCGTCTTTTTCCATACCGCATTCGGATCGAAAATTTCATAATATTCCTGCTCCGGAATCGTTTCCTCCGCCAGTGTGATCACATCGCCGCGCGCCTTGCCGGTATCCTTGCTGTACAGCCGATACAGACCCTTGAAGCCTGGGTTGGTGATCTTCTCGACGTTTTCGGAAATCTTGATCTTCGGCGTCAGCACGCCGTCCTTTTCGAGTGCCGCCAGCTTATAGACGCCGCCGAAGACCGGCTCGGATTTGGCTGTGATCAAACGCTCGCCGACGCCGAACGAGTCGATCTGCGCACCCTCGAGGATGACGTCGCGGATAATATATTCATCCAGAGAATTGGATACGACGATGGTGCAGTCTTCGAGTCCCGCGTCATCCAGCATCTTACGCGCCTTTTTGGTCAGATAAGATACGTCACCGGAGTCAATCCGGATGCCCATCTTGGCCGGTTTCATTTCCTTGAACACCTTGATTGCTGCCGGTACGCCGGATTTCAGCACATTATAGGTATCCACCAGCAGCACACAGTTATCCGGGTAGATCTCCGCGTATTTTTTGAATGCCGAATACTCGTCCGGATACATCTGTACCCAGCTGTGAGCCATGGTCCCCAGCGCCACAATGCCATAATCGCGATCCGCGATTGCACAGGCCGTGCCTGCGCAGCCCCCGATATAAGCAGCTCTTGCGCCCATAATGGCCGCGTCCGCGCCATGCGCTCTGCGGGAACCGAATTCCATGACCGGTCTGCCCTTAGCCGCGCGTACGATGCGGCTCGCCTTGGTCGCGATCATGCTCTGATGGTTGATGCACAAAAGCACCATCGTTTCGACAAACTGTGCCTGCATCACCGGACCTCTGACGGTCACGATCGGTTCATGTGGGAAGATCGGCGTTCCCTCCGGAACAGCCCAGACATCGCACTTGAACTCAAATTCACGCAGGTACTCGAGAAAATCTTCGCAGAACATATTTTTGCCGCGCAGATATTCGATGTCCTCCTCCGTAAATCTGAGGTTTTTGAGATAGTCGATCAGCTGCTCCAGCCCGGCCATGATCGCATAGCCGCCGCCGTCCGGCACCCTGCGGAAAAACATATCAAAATAGGCGATATTGTCCGCCATGCCGGATTCAAAATATCCGTTTGCCATGGTGATTTCATAAAAATCCGTGAGCATCGTCAGATTCATTCGCTTGTCCATTGGATTCTCCTCTGTACGTTTCTGTGTCATAGGAACCCGGCAGCCGCGCCGCGTCCGCTCTCGCAGGATGCCTACGCCGCACGCAGAAGCCGGCGCGCATAGGATCTCTGCCTATTTTTGCAATAGCTTTTTTAAGAACTGTCCTGTATAAGACTGCGGGCACGCAGCTACTTCTTCCGGCGTGCCGGTGGTCACGATCGTTCCGCCGCGGTTTCCGCCGTCAGGTCCCAGGTCAATGATGTGATCAGCCCGCTTGATGACATCGAGATTATGCTCAATGACTACCACCGTATTGCCTGCGTCCACAAGCTTGTCCAATACCGCCAG
>DJPG01000059.1:17419-24239 GCA_002439735.1 Firmicutes bacterium UBA6418
CCCAGACCGACCTCTTCCAAGGTCACAAGATGCCTGCTGATGGAAGGAATGTTCTGAAAGAATTCTACCCCCTCACTGACACTCATGTCAAGTACATCGAAGATACTTTTTCCTTTATATTTGACTTCCAGCGTCTCGCGGTTGTACCGCTTGCCCTTGCAGACCTCGCAAGGCACGTAGACATCCGGCAGGAAATGCATTTCGATCTGAATGATGCCGTCGCCTCCGCAGGCCTCGCAGCGGCCGCCCCTGACGTTGAAACTGAAGCGACCCTTTTCATAGCCACGCAGCTTCGCCTCCGGCAAGCTCGCGAACAGGTCACGGATATAGTTGAACATGCCGGTATAGGTCGCCGGATTGGAACGCGGCGTTCTGCCGATCGGCGACTGGTCGATGTCGATGACCTTGTCGATGTGCTCCAGTCCGAGGATCGCGTCATGTTCGCCCGGTTCTTCCTGCAGGCGGTTCGTGATCTTCGCCGCCCCTTTATACAAGATCTCGTTGACCAGGCTGCTCTTGCCCGAACCGGAAACCCCGGTCACGCAGACAAACTTGCCCAGCGGGAATTCCACGTCGATATTCTTGAGATTGTGCGCTCTGGCACCCTTGACGATAATACGGTTACCGTTGCCCGGCCGCCGCTCATCCGGCACATAGATCTTCTTCGCGCCCGACAGATACTGCCCGGTCAGGGATTCCTTGCAGTTCATGATATCCTGCACGGTGCCCTGCGCGACCAGTTCGCCGCCGTAAATACCCGCGCCCGGTCCGATGTCCACGATATGGTCTGCCGCGTACATGGTATCCTCATCGTGCTCGACTACCACCAGGGTATTGCCGATGTCCGTCAGGTGCCGCAGGGTCTGCAACAGCTTTTCATTGTCCTTTTGGTGCAGGCCGATGCTCGGCTCGTCAAGAATATAGAGCACGCCCACCAGCCCGGAACCGATCTGTGTGGCCAGACGGATCCGCTGCGATTCGCCGCCCGAGAGCGTTCCCGCGCTGCGGCTCAGTGTCAGGTAGTCCAATCCCACATCGACCAGGAACTGCAGTCTGGCCTTGATCTCCTTGATGATCTGATGCGCGATCATCGCGTCCTTTTCGCTGAATTCGATGCCGTCGATGAAATTCAGCGCCTCGCGGATCGACAGATCCGAAAGCTCCGCGATGTTCTTCCCGCCGACCGTCACGGCCAAGATCTCCGGTTTGAGACGCTTGCCGCCGCAGTCCGGACAGGTCTTGATGGTCATATACTTTTCCATCTTATCCTTAAAGTACTGCGAGGTCGACTCACGATAACGCCGCTCGATATTATTGATTGCACCCTCGAACGGTCGATCCTGATGTGACACAGTTCCGCTAGTGCGGCTGACATAGTCGTAGACCAGATGCCGGTTTCCGGTGCCGTAATAAAGCTCCTTGCGGAAGCTTTCCGGCAGCTCCTTGAGCGGCAGCGACGGATCGACGCCATGGTCGCGGATCAGCGCGTCCACCATCTGCCGGTAAAACCCGCTGAACTCCATGGTGCCGAAGATCGGCTGCAAAGCTCCCTCATGGATGCTCTTCGTCTCATCGATCAACAGCTTCGGATCGAGCTTTTGCGTGAAGCCCAGTCCGTTGCAGGTCGGGCAAGCGCCGAACGGCGCGTTAAAGGAAAACATGCGCGGCTCCAGTTCTTCGATACTGATGCCATGATCCGGACACGCCAGCTTGGTGCTGAACATCTTTTCATAATGCTGATCATAAAAATCGCCGATCACCGATACGAGTCCGTCGCCTTGGGCGACCGCCAGCTCGCAGGCCTCCGCAATACGGCTCTCCTGCCCCGGCTTGACCACGATACGATCCACAACGATCTCGATCGTATGCTTATACGTTTTTTCCAGTTTGATCTCGTCCTCTTCCAGCAGCTTGACCTCGCCGTCCACCCGCACGCGCGTAAAGCCCTCGCGGCGAATGCGGTCGAGGATCTTCTCATGCGTGCCCTTGCGCCCGCGCACCACCGGCGCCAGCACCAAAAGCTTCGTACCTTCTTCAAATCCCATGATCGTATCCACCATCTGGTCGATCGACTGGCTGCTGATCAGCCTGCCGCAGACCGGGCAGTGCGGTTTGCCGACTCTGGCGTAAAGCAGGCGCAGATAGTCGTGGATCTCCGTCACGGTGCCGACGGTCGACCGCGGATTGCGGTTGGTCGTTTTCTGGTCGATGGAGATCGCCGGGGAAAGCCCCTCGATGTACTCCACGTCCGGTTTTTCCATCTGACCGAGGAACTGTCTCGCGTAGGAAGAAAGACTCTCCATGTAGCGCCGCTGTCCCTCCGCATAGATCGTATCGAACGCCAGTGAGGACTTTCCCGACCCGGAAAGCCCCGTCAGCACGACCATCTTGTCGCGCGGGATCGTGACGTCCAAATGCTTGAGATTGTTTTCGTTTGCCCCTTTTATTACAATGTCTTTTGACATCTTCTCACTCCTTTTGCTTTATCTCGGTACTGCGTAGCCGCCTGCAGGCGGTGTGACCGCGCATCTCTGCACCGCTGTTTTTCGCAGTGCTGCCATGCGTCCCTGCGCTGCCGGTTTCTGCGGTACCGCCGTACACCGCTGCCGCGCCTATAACCGTACTTTATACTCGAAGATCTGGTCTCTGAGCTGTGCCGCCCGCTCAAACTGCAGGTCGGAAGCTGCCTGTTTCATTTCCTTTTCGAGCTTCTTTACATAATCCGCAAGTTCCTTCTTGGTCAGTTCCAACGGACTCTTTCCCTTGTAATCTTCCATGCCCGGCTCGGCCGCACGCGTTGCCTCGATGACGGCGCGCACCGACTTCTTGACCGTGGTCGGCGTGATCCCGTGTGCCTTGTTGTAAGCGTCCTGGATCCCGCGACGCCGCTCCGTCTCCTTGATGGCGACATCCATCGCGCCGCTGATCTTATCCGCATACATGATGACCCTGCCATCCGCGTTTCTGGCCGCGCGGCCGATGGTCTGGATCAGCGAAGTTTCCGTACGCAGGAACCCTTCCTTGTCCGCATCGAGGATCGCTACCAGCGAAACCTCCGGAATGTCTAACCCCTCCCGGAGCAGATTGATGCCGACCAGCACGTCGAACGCGCCCAGTCGCAGGTCGCGGATAATTTCCATGCGTTCCAACGTATCAACCTCAGAATGCAAGTATCTGACCTTTATATTTACCCCCTTCAGATAGTCTGTTAAACTCTCCGCCATCTTTTTTGTCAACGTCGTGACCAGAACCCGTTCGCCCTTTTCAGTGGTTTTGCGGATCTCTCCGATCAGATGGTCGATCTGTCCCTCCGACGGTACGACCGTAATCGGCGGATCCAGCAGTCCGGTCGGCCGGATAATCTGCTCCGCGTTCACACCGCCCGACACTTCCTTTTCGTAAGCGGCCGGGGTCGCGCTGACAAAGACTGCCTGATTGACCAACTGGCTGAATTCGTCGAACTGCAGCGGCCGGTTGTCGAGCGCCGACGGCAGGCGGAACCCGTATTCCACCAGCGAGGATTTGCGCGAACGGTCGCCGGCGTACATCGCTCGAAGCTGCGGTAGCATGGCGTGTGATTCGTCGATGATGATCAAAAAGTCCTTCGGAAAATAGTCGATCAGCGTATACGGCCGGGTACCCGCAGGCAGTCCGTTGAGATGCCGCGAGTAGTTCTCAATGCCCTTGCAGGTGCCGATCTCCCGCAGCATTTCGAGGTCGTAACGCGTACGCTGCTCAATGCGCTGGGCCTCCAGCAGCTTGCCGCGGTCCTTGAACCACTGTACCCGTTCGACCAGCTCCTGATCGATGGTCGTCAGCGCATGCTCCATCTTTTCCGGAGAGGTCACGTAATGCGACGCCGGGTAGATGGCGATATGATTGCGGATCCCGAGGATCTCCCCGGTCACCGGATTCATTTCTTTGATACTCTCGATCTCATCACCGAACAGCTCCACCCGGACCGCCGACTCCGCGCCGGCCGGATAGATATCGATCACATCGCCGCGCACGCGGAAAGTCCCGCGCTCAAACGCCAGATCGTTGCGGACATACTGGATATCCACCAGCTTGCGCAGGATCTCCTTGCGCGGCTTCTCCATACCCGGCCGCAGCGAAAGCATCTGGTTCTCGTAGTCGAACGGGCTGCCCAGGCCGTAAATGCAGGACACCGAGGCCACGATAATGACATCCCGGCGCTCCGCCAGCGCTGCCGTCGCCGAGTGGCGCAGCTTTTCAATCTCATCGTTGATATCCGAGTCTTTTTCGATATAGGTATCCGTCGACGGCACGTAGGCCTCCGGTTGATAATAGTCGTAGTAGCTGACAAAATACTCCACCGCGTTCTCCGGGAAGAACTCCTTAAACTCGCCGTGAAGCTGCGCCGCCAGCGTCTTATTATGGGAAATCACCAGCGTCGGCTTCTGCACCTGCTGGATCAGATTTGCCATCGTAAAGGTCTTTCCGGATCCCGTCACGCCCATCAAAGTCTGATATTTCCTGCCTTCCGCGATCCCCGCGGCAAGCCGCGCCACCGCCTTCGGCTGGTCTCCCATCATGGTATAGTCTGAATGTAGTTTGAACTCCATTTCTCGTCTTCCTTTCTCAGTGACCCTGCGAAAAAGCTCGTGTATCAGCCCGAAATTCGTAAAAATCCAAATTTTCAACTTCTCCGTTTTTGCCCGTTTTTTTCGTTTTACGAATGAAAGTCACGAAAACCGGTTTTCCGAACGCCGCAAACCTTAGTAATATCAACGGGACGCGGCAACACAAAAGGTCACTTAAAAGTGGTCCGGACGCTGAGCGGCTCTGCTCTCGTCTTTCGACTCGGCCCTTAAAGTGCCTCGCGCTAAAGCGCTGCACTTTTTGGCGTGAGGCCTGCCTCGCTTCTGCCTTCGCCTTGCGGCTCGTCAATCAGCGGGCTAGGGCTGCAAGTCGCAGTTCCAAGGACATTGTATCACAAAAAATATAAAAAGTATAGCCAAAAACGAACATAGGTTTTCCAATTTGCGGTTATAGCTATACTTTTGATAAACTTTGTTTTCGGTTTCCGCCTTTTTAAGTTCGGTACAATATGGATACCGGGATGAGTATGCCAGCCCTTTTGCTGCACGCAAAAAAGCGCGAGCGTCGCATCGCTTGCAAAACTATAATGGTACCATAAGGTTGGACAAGTGATGGCAAATTTATCGTGAACATGATATAATACCTAAGGAAAGAATCACATGCAGAGCAGAAAAAAGCAGGCATCATGAACCATGAACCTGCTCTGCATGTGATTCTTTCCGATTGTACCCAAATCGCGTTGACGAGCGAAAGACCCCTATGGGGATTGTAAACCCTGTCGCACAGCCGGAAAATGGAATCTGTAAGGCTTTCATGGCAGAGATCACAAGAAACATCTGGTATCTTTTGGAACAATCTTCGATTTTTTGTATGACAAACAGACCTTCCGCGGGGAGGTCAAAAAAATATGAAAGCGAAACGCATCAAGAGGAATTCGCATCGTGCAGATGAAGTGCTTTCATACTGCTATGCCCGCAGCGCGGACAGCGGCAGAGGTCAACCTTCCAAAGTGCGCTTAGAAGCTGCGCGGTACTGAATCCCTCATAGCGTCGTTTGAAACGCTGTCTGCCTTGCAGGGCGAAGATCCTTTGCAGATTTTTTGCTTTCCGGCGATTGCTTAAAAGACCGTAATAGCGGATCTTCTGAAGCCCTTCCGGCAGCACGTGCATGAGATAGCGGCGGATAAATTCGACATGCGTGAGCGTGATCTGCCGTTTCGGGTCTTTTGGCTTCTTGCCTCTGGCTGAGAACGTGACATGGGTGTCGGTAATCGAGAGGATCCGGCTGTTGGAAATGGCAATTTTATGCGTGTAGCGTCCGAGGTATTCGATGGCGTTGCCAAAACCGTTGAAGGTCTGTTTGATGAAAGGACACCAGTCTTTTTCATAGAGTGTGTTTTTCCAGGCTTTCCAAACCTTTTCGTCCTGCAGCTTCCTGCAAGACGCGGAAAAGGAAAGTGCGCCTTTCGCATACAGCATGGAAAGGTTTGCGAGAAATTTTCCTTTGAACTTGTCCCGCAGCACGTGAACCGGGATGAAGAACTTGGAAGAAGACATTTTGAGCTTGCCGTCCCGGGTCAAGCCGCCGCCGGAAATAATGCAGTGCATGTGGACATGGTAACCAAGCTCCTGATTCCAGGTGTGAAGGACCTGTATGATGGCAGGCGCAGCACCGAGCCATTTGGGATCCGCAGAAAGCTCGAGCAAGGTCTGGGCGCAGCAGCGATGCAAAAGATCGTACAAAAGCTTTTGATTTGCGTAAAAGAGCGCATTCAACTCATGCGGGACCGTAAAGACCACATGAAAATATGGCGTATCGATGACTTCGGCACGGCGTTTGTCCACCCAGATTTCCTTGTTCAATGCCTGACAACTCGGGCAATTGCGGTTGCGGCAGGAACGATAGTGGATCTTTCGATGGCCGCAGTCTGTGCAGTAACTTGCCTGAAAGCCAAGGTGACTGGTTTTGCAATAGATGATATCCATTGCAGCCTTTCTCTGCACAGGGGACAGAAACGGAGCCTTTTCGGCATAGTCCGTATAGCCTTTTTGAAACACCTGCTGTACTTTGTAATCAGTCATGATAGGTACCTCCGGCAGGCAGGTCAAAGGGACTGACGGCATGGCGCATGTTATGCTGCGCAAGGTGGACATAGAGCGCCGTGGAGTGCAAGGACTTATGTCCCATGAGAGATTTGATCGTCAGAAGATCCGCACCACTTTCATAAAGATGCGTACCGAAGGCATGGCGAAAGGAA
>DJPG01000022.1:0-5471 GCA_002439735.1 Firmicutes bacterium UBA6418
GCCATCGCGAACTGATTGGAAAACATGAACGCCACGAGTTCCGTCAGCACGCCGTCTTTCGCGCGAAAGATATTCTGAAAGGAACTGTAAGAAACGTTGGCTTTCTCCACGATCTCCGCCATGGTGGTCTTTTTGTAGCCTTTCTCCAGAAAGAGTTTGACACAGACCGTCAGGATCCTTTTTTTCGCGGGCAGACTTACGCTTGTGACCGCCATATGCATCCCTCCGTTTCATTTTGGTGTGTATACCAAAATTGTAGCATAGTGAGGCAGGAAATGCAACCGGTTTCTATATTTTAATTGGAAAGCTTTTTTGCGCTATTGATAATTTGAGGAATCCGTAGTATACTATACATGAAAGTAGCGACGTAATTGTTGCAAGTTCGAGGTGAATATCATGATAAAACGAGATTTTTATTTGAATCGCATGATCCATCATATGTGGAATGGTGAGGTCAAAGTCATTACCGGTATCCGCCGCTGCGGAAAGTCAGTACTGCTGTTTGACCTGTTCTATGAACATCTTCTCTCGCAGGGCGTTCCGGAAGACCACATCCTAAAAATCGAATTGGACCAGAGACGTTACTATAAGTTCCGGAATCCGATCACGCTTTGCGAGTATGTCGAAGACTTTGTTTCAAAAAAGAAAGATGAGAAGTTCTATCTTTTCATCGATGAAGTTCAGCTTACCGTCAAGGTGATCGACAAAGAAAACGGCGCCATTGAGGTCTCCATCTATGATATGCTGAATGAACTCAAGGCCTATAAGAATTTAGATGTATATGTAACCGGCAGCAACTCGAAAGGACTGTCGAAAGACATCGCTACAGAGTTCCGCGGTCGTGCATCTCAGATCCACGTATTCCCGCTGTCCTTTGAGGAGTTCTACTCGCATGTAGGCGGTGACGAGCGAAAGGCTCTGGATACCTATATGCTTTACGGCGGTATGCCGCGCTTGCTGGCATTCACGGACGAAAAAGATAAAAAGGATTATCTGTCCTCTCTGTACAGCGAGCTGTATGTCAAGGATATCGTGGAACGCAACCATATCGAGCGTGAAGATGTTTTAAACGACATTTTGGATTTTCTCGCTTCTCAGATCAGTTCTTTGACCAATCCTACAAACATTGCAAATGCACTGACCAGTATAAAGCACGAAAAAATCAACTCCACCCTGATTTCCAACTATGTGCAGCACATCATCGATTCATTCCTGATTTCGATGGCAAAGCGCTATGATGTGAAAGGAAAAACCTATTTCAAATATCCGAATAAATACTACTACACCGATATCGGTCTTCGGAATGCTCGGTTAAACTGGCGGCAGTACGATCCCGGCCACATGATGGAGAATCTCATCTATAACGAACTTCTGCGCAGAGGATATTCCGTTGACATCGGTGTTGTCGCGGACCGTACCGGCAGCACAAGCAAGCAAAAGGAAATCGACTTTGTGGTAAATGATGCAGATAAAAAAGTCTACATCCAGTCGGCTTTCCGAATGGATACGGAAAAGAAAGAATCCTCCGAGCTTGCATCCTTGATGCTGACAAAGGACTTTTTCAAAAAAATCATGGTTCGCATGGATATTCCTCATAGTTTCTACGATGACAACGGAATTTACCATTGCACCTTGATCGATCTGCTGCTTGGTCGTGCAGAGTTGTTCTAACCGATGCATCAGGCTGATGCCTTAATTAAACAAAGGCTTCTCGGAAGCAATACAAAGATCGCTCCCAAGAAGCCTAAAAAATTCATGCGTCAAAATTGTAAGTGCTTGCGTTTATATTTTTTCAGAGCAGCCTTTTTGTACCATGCAGCCTTTCTTGAAGAAACAGACGGCATATTTGAGGATCTCCTGATAGCCATCCTCTTCCAGCGGTGTGACGTATTTTTGCTCTTCAATCTGCGCAAGTGCTTCCTTGCACTTCCTTTCCATTCCCCGGATCGTGTCTGAAATCTTCAGTTCCAGGATCATCGCTCTGCCTCTGAATTTCAGTTCCGTCATCACGATGTCGGGTCTGCCGTTTCCGCTCTCGCGGTTGGATTTCACACGGTAGCCGCCGATATTGACAAGCAGTCCGGCCATAAAGCCATGATAGAAATTCTCCGCGTAGTCGTAATAGCTGATGGTGTCCGCAAGCTGGCAGTTAATAAAATCCTCGATCGCCTGACAGTCACCTGCTTCCAGAGCACGCAGCAGCGGACTGCGGTCGGTCTGTTTCATGCGCTGATCGAACCAATAAGAGATAGAATCCCGATAGATAGTTTTCACTTCAATATTTGGGATTTTCATCGTCACATATAGATTCTCCCCTGACGCGTCCTTACGCTCTCCGACCTTTTTCAGATAACCGGTAAAAAACAGAAAGTTCCAAAGATTGTCCTGCGTCTGGTGGATATCCGCGTAGGTGATGTCCTCATGCACCGGCTTTTCGATCGTTCCGCCGTTCATCAGTGTTTCCAGATCCTCTTTTGCCTCCTCATCCGCTTCGGCTACCATCTCACGCACAATGCTGTTCGAAGAGGTGTTCGACCAGTACGAACGCGGTAAATAGTCTGGGTCATTCTTTCCCATGTAAAGATAGTTTAAGATGCTCCATGGATTGTAGATCTCGGTTTTACCGAAACAATATCCGTCGTACCACTGTTTCAGTTCCGGGTATTTATCCGCCCGATCAAAGTATTCCATCATCGCTTTTACTTCCGGCTCGGTGAAGCCAAAGGCTCCCGGGTAGTTCATGCTGAGGATCGATTCCACCGCTAAATTGTTCAACCCTGTAAAAATACTTTCCTTGCCGATTCTAAGACAGCCGGTGATCACACCCTTTTCAAGGTACGGATTCGTCTTGAGCGCAGATTCCAACAAGGAGCGGATAAAACCGATCATTTCTTCGTAAAATCCGTGCAGATAGGCGTTCTCGAGCGGCACATCGTACTCATCGATGAGGATGATGGTATTGTTCCCATGATATTTCGCCAAGCATTCGGAGAGGAAACCGAGCGCTTTGGCATATTCTTCCTTGTTGCCTCTGGCAAGCACGATCCGTTCAAAGATTTCACGATTGCGCGCAGACATCTCACCTTGCAGCACGTAGCTGTGTCTTTGAAACTCCTTGCAGATCTCATCGATCAGGCAGGCATAGGCGGTTTGATAATCGTCCTGTTTCGCGGACTTCAAGCTCATGAAGATCACCGGATACCGCTGTTGGTGTTTGAGGATCTCTTCTCCGCAGGCTGTGATCGCCAGTCCGTCAAAGAGATAGCCATTATCGACTTTTTCGCCTTTTTCAGTGATCTCATCCTCAAAGAAGCGCCGGATCATAAACTGGTTCAGCGTCTTGCCGAAACGCCGCGGGCGGGTAAACAAGGTTACCATTGCCTGACTCTCGATCAGTTCCTTTATCATCAAGGTTTTATCGACAAAATACCCGCCTTTATCGATCATTGTTTTAAAGTCCTCCACGCCCAGCGCAGCTTGCTTTTTTCTGGTATCGTTCATTTCTTCGCACTCCTTTCCGGAAGTCTGTGTTTTCGGTCTGTCCCACACTCTCTATTCCCAGTATACTTGATTTTGAGCAAAGAAACAACCAAAAATGCGAAAAGCGCTTAATCCGGCGCGGCAAAAGATTTCTGCACATCCGCGGGACTTCCCGCATAGTATAAGTTGAGTCTATGGGCAGATGGGAGATGGATATGGCACTGGATACCAGAGAATTGTTTGCAAGGTTGATACAATGTGAAGCGGGCGGCGAGGGCACAGCCGGCATGCAGGCGGTCGCCACGGTCATCATGAACCGCGCCACCGTCAACGTGGGCGAATTTTCACGTGTCAACAACGGCGGCGATGTGCGGGCGATCATCACGCAGCCCGGGCAGTTTGTCTGCATGCAGGAAACGGTCGGCGGCCGGTACAACGCGCAGAATGTCTACAATATGACACCCACGCAGGAACACTACGACATCGTGGACTGGGCGCTGGACGGTGGCCGGTTGGCAGGCGTGGATGAATCGCTGTTCTTCTTCAACCCGTACAGCGACAGCTGTCCGGCCTACTTTCCGACAAGAGTCGGCGTGATCCACAACCGCGTCGGCAATCACTGCTTTTACATACCGACAGAACGGTACGCCGATACTTAAAAAATAGGAGGTTTTTTATGGCACCATGCAGCGGCAACGTGATCACACCAAGGATGATCCGCAGAGGTCAGGTACAGATCGGAGATAAGATCGAATTGGAAGATATGCGAGTTTCAATTTCGAAGGAAAATACAAAAGAAACCGTCTCTGTTTCTGCTGAGGCTGCGGTTTCGCAAAGGGATATTGCAGAGGAAAAAGCTACGGAGGCTGCGAGTGCCGCGGTTCCCGCAAGCACAGTACCGGCAAGCACCGTGCCGGAAGCCGGCATCGTCTCCGCATCGGCTGACGCGGCACCCGAAACAGCGATCCCGGCCTCAATCCCGGGTCAAGCGCAGAGCAACGCAGCCGAGACGATGCAGGCAGACACAGTCCCTGCCGCTGCCGTGCCGCAAACGCAGAACAGCTCCGTAAATGAGAACGGCGTATACCTGCGTCCGCAAAACAATGCGTATATGCAGGGAAATACAGGAATGCCTGGCAACACAGGCATGAACATGCAAGGCAATGCGGGCACACAAAGCCATATGAACATGCAGGGCAGCACCGCACCTACATACTCCGATTGGAATACGACCTTTCAGGCGAACACCGCTGCGATCCCGCTGATCTTCCAGAATATGACCGACTACGTCAACTCCCTGGAAAACACCGGACAGCAGAGCCCGAGCTTCGGCGTGCCGAGCAATCCGCTGGTTCCGCCGGAATACGAGCAGACCATCGACTATGATTCCGCGCAGTACATGAACGGCTTCCTGCGTACGCAGATCGGCCGCGCGATGCGTGTGGAACAGCTGATCGGTTCCAACAGCACGGAAGACCGCTACGGCTTCCTCGTCGGCGTCGGTAATAACTACCTACTCCTGCAGGACATCACCAACGGCAATGTCGCCATCGTCGATCTGTACAGCGTCAAATACGTGTACGTCTACTTCAGCGACCCGGTATTTCCGAGCATTCCGTTCACAAACGGCGGCAGATAAGCAAGATCTGCCTTGCGCAGCACGTTGCAAGTGCCGCGAGTGATTCCGCAGAACTGTCCATGATCGCCCAAACGAGCGAGCGACGTACTTTGCTGACATTTTGCGCCGTTTTTGCAAAATGTCCAAAGTACGGTGAGTGACTTGGTGCGATCATACAGGGCGAGGACCTAACGAGCGGTACTCTGCAGCGTGCCGCGCAGATCGATCGCTTATCGCGGCGCCGGCGCGGCGGGATACTCGCGACGCAGGCGCGGCGGGATGCTCGCGACGCAGGCGCAACGGGATACTCGCGACGCAGGCGCGGCGGGATGCTCGCGACGCAGGCGCAACGGGATGCTCGCGACGCAGGCGC
>DJPG01000022.1:5518-9661 GCA_002439735.1 Firmicutes bacterium UBA6418
GCAGGCGCGGCGGGATGCTCGCGTTTGCGGCAGACACGGATGCGCCGGTGCGCACACGGGCGGCGCTTACAGCATATCTATGATATGGCGAGCGGCCTCTTCCGGACTCATGCCTGTGATCGTCAGCTCGGCGTCGCACCAACTCCGGTACAGCGGAAGCCGCACCTGATAAAGCCTTGCGAGCGGCACTGCCTGACTGATAGGCCTGCCGTCCGTCGGAAGCATCGCTAAATTGCGATTCAAGAAAAACAAGCGGCCGTTTTCCGCCAGCGCATAATAGTTTTCCTCACGCGTGACTACGCCACCACCGCAGGCAATGACCGCACCTGTAACATTGGCAAGGCTGAGGACGACTTTCTGCTCCAGCTGGCGGAAGTACTCTTCCCCTTCCTCTGCAAAGATCTGCGGGATCTCCCTGCCGTCCTCATAGACGATCATCTCATCAATATCATAAAGTTCACGCCCCATCATCGACGCGATCGCCGCACCGACCGTAGTCTTGCCGACCCCCGGCATACCGATGAGGACGACGTTCTGCTTTTCCTTCATCATATCGGTTTCAATTTGCTGTCCGATCGTATCCGGGATCTTGTGCCCGAGAAAATATTCCGCCGCCGCAATGCCCTGTCCGATCAGCATTCCAAGTCCGCCGGCAGTCTCCATCAGCGCTTTGTTGGCCTGGCATAAAAGATTCGTGCGCAGCGGATTATAGATCACATCAACGACCCACTTCAGATCCGCGAAGCTGCCCGGATAGAGTGGCGAGTTTCCGTTGTTTGGATACATGCCGATCGGCGTCGTGTTGACCAGAATCTCCGCGTCCTGCTGCTGCGAAACGTTTTCGTAATTCACCGCGCCGCTGCGGCTGACGACCGTGACCTTTGCCGCGCCCAGATCCCGCAGCACGCACTGCACGGTCTTAGACGCGCCACCGCTGCCGAGCACCAGACAGTTCGCGCCCCGCACCGGTACCTCATTTTTGCAGAGCAGGCTCCGAAAGCCCGCGTAATCCGTATTGTGTCCGATCAAACGGTCACCGTCACGGATGATCGTGTTGACAGCTCCGATGGCCGCTGCTTCCTCGGACAGTTTGTCACAGTACGGGATCACGGCTTCTTTATAGGGGATCGTCACGTTCAGTCCGGCCCATGCGTCGCCGCGCAGGAACGCTTCCAGTTCTTCCGGTTGCTTTTCAAACAAGATATACGGATACGACTCTTTGAGCAGCGCGCCGATGGCGGCGTGCAGCTGCGGGCTGAAGCTGTGCTTCAGGGTCTTGCCGAGAAGCCCGTAAGGTCTTTTTTCTTTTTGCTTGTTCTGGTCTTTTGGATAAGTCTGCTCTGTCATGTCTCTCTCCTTTCCGGCACGAAAAAAGCCGGATGTGATATGGTTTATCATAGCACACCCGACAGGAAATAGCAATTTAGTTTTGCACGCGTTCCATGCACATTCTGTGCGTGTTGCACACGTGTTCCGGCTTTAGTTGCCGTCCTCCAACATACGATAGCCAACGCCCAGCTCCGTAAAAATATACTTCGGCTCGCCCGGATTTTCCTCAATCTTGCGGCGGATGTTCGCCATATTCACGCGCAGAATCCGGTTGTTGTCATCGGCATATGGACCCCAAACCTGATCGATCAGCGTGTCATAGGTCATGACCTTGCCGGAATTTTTGGCGAGCAGGGATACGATCTTGTACTCCACGCGGGTCAGATGGATTTCACTGCCGTTGAGCGTGACAAGTCTTCTCTCAAAATCGATCGTCAGACCGTCGGCGGAATACGGACGGTTGGCGTTCCGGGAATCATCGCTAAGCTTGTTGTTATGACGGATCGCGGTGCGGATCCGTGCCAGCAGTTCGAACGTGCCGAACGGCTTGGTTATATAATCGTCCGCGCCGGCATCCAGTGCCTGTACTTTTTCTCTCTCCTGTGTTCGCGCGGAAATCACAATGATCGGCAGACTGGACCATTCCCGGGTCTTGCGGATAATGTCCATCCCATCCATATCCGGCAGTCCCAGATCAAGCAGAACCAGATCCGGCAGTGATGAGGTAATCAGTGCCAACCCATCTTTTCCATTATTGGCAGTTGTAACCTTATACTCGTTCGAATCCAGGGTCTTGCCGATAAAATCACAAATACTCTTTTCATCTTCAATGATCAATATCGATATTTTCTGATACATCATCCTCGTCCTCCTTATCCTTTGGCAGTGAGAAACAGAATTCTACACCTTCTGAGTGATTTTTTGCAGTGATCGTTCCGTCATGTGCGGTAATGATTGTTTTGCAGATCGACAGACCAATACCCATTCCTTTATATCCGTCTGTTTTTCCTGTCCTCTCGTGATAACTGTCTCCATCAAAAATGGTAGCAATGCGATTTTCATCGATACCGACACCGTAATCACGGATATGAAAATAGACATAGTCCTCATCCTCATTAATATAAAGATCCAGCGGTTTTTTGCTTTTGGCATGTAACTGCGCGTTCTGCAGAATGTTCAGAATGACCTGCTGGATCAGCATCGCATCCATCATGACCATGATCAGATTATCCGGCACCTTGACATGTACGACAGCGTCCGGAAACCTTTTTTTGAATCGGATGACCGCAGACGACGCGACTTCATCCACCGCTTCCAGTGATTTGCTCACCTTCGCAGTCTCATTGTCAATCCGTGTTACTGACAAAAGATTCTCTACCATATTCAAGAGCCAGTTGGCATCGTTTTCAACGGATTCGATCAGTTCCCGCTTTTCGGTTTCTGACAACTTGTCTCCCATCTCCAAGTAGGAACTACTGTTGCCGATGATCCCCGTCAATGGGGTTCGGAGGTCATGAGAAACGGCTCGGAGCAGATTCACGCGCATCTTTTCTTTTTGTGCCTCCAAGAGGGCTTTTTCCTGCTCCGCGAGCTGGCGCTGCTGCTCCTTCATGCTGGTGCTCATGACCGAAGTGGCAATGCCGATTAGAAGCATACCAAGAAATGTGACCTGATACCCTTCCAGAGAAAAATTAAAATCCTGATACGGATAGGTAAAGAAAAAATTCACACTCAGAACACTGGTGACTGCAAACAGCACCCCATACAGGTATCCTTCTGTATAGCGGGCGATGATAAATACGCCCAGTGTGTAAAGCATCGCAATGTTCAAAGTTGGGTCTGACGCCATCCTATTGAAGAAAAAACAGACAATCGTTGTAATCGTAAATACCAGGATCGAAAACAACGTATCGCGCCGATGTGCATGCAGCAGATCGGTACGAGACGGTATGCTTGGCTTTCTTTTCGTCATGACTGGTGTCTCCGGCTTCGTTGTCATAAAGTTCTCCTTCTGCTAATATCATATACCTGTTAATTGCTAAGTTGCTGTTAATCTTTGTGTTTTTCGCAAAAACGCAAAAATGTTTCTGTTTACTATCATAATCGCCCCGCCGTCCGATTGCAAGACCCATCACACTTTTTTTGTCTGTTGCATACTGTAAACTATACTTTTTTATGAAAGGGGATTTTAAATTGATGACAGATCCTTATATCGGCATGCCGATCACACTCGGCGGCAATACCGGCACCGGTGGGCAGGAACAGCCGGACGCGCGCGGTTTTGACGCCATGTACCTTGGCAGCCTGCCGCTGGCGATGACCTATACGCCAATGCAGCAGTGGAAAACCGTCTATTCTGCGGAACAGGGACTTCTGCGCGGAACAATTTTTCCGGAACTGGATCTTCCGTTTGAAGGCCGTACCATTTCCGGTGGAAGAGCGAAAGGAGGGCGCAGATGATGAACCGCAGCGAACTTCTGCAAAAAATCGACGAGATCGGCTTCGCGCTTTATGATACCGCCTTATTTCTGGACTCCCACCCAGACAGCCGGCTGGCTCTGGACTATTACCGGGAAAACCAGCAACTCTGCCGTCAGTACCGCGACCAATATGAGTCTGCTTACGGTCCACTGACGCTCTTCGATGTGAACGCCGAGAACGGATGGACCTGGACACAGGGTCCTTGGCCATGGGAGGTGACGGAATAAGATGTGGAATTATGAAAAAAGACTAGAGTATCCGATCAATATTAAAAATTCGAACCCGGCGCTGGCAAAATTTATTATCAGTCAGTATGGTGGACCGGATGGCGAA
>DJPG01000023.1:0-1996 GCA_002439735.1 Firmicutes bacterium UBA6418
CTGACGGAAGACGAAATTGAGCAGTTGTAATTTTTATACAACCGACATATGCAAAAGAAAAGTTCCAAAACAAAGAGACAAGCTGCGGTAAATTGCTTTACCTGCAGCTTGTCGTTTTTTTTCAACGATACACTTTTTTACACGATCGTTCCGCCGCCTACGACGATATCGCCGTCGTAAAAGACAGCGGCTTGGCCTTTGGTGACGGCGCGCTGCGGCTGATCAAAGACTACGCGGATGGTATCTTCATCAAGCTGAGCCAGGACGGCAGGCTGCTCAGTCTGTCGATAACGGATCTTTGCTTTTACGCGCAGCGGGGCAGACAGGGCATCGACCGAGATCAGGTTGATGTCCCGGACCAGCAGTTCTCGCGTAAAAAGGTCTTCGTTCCGCGCAAGGGTCACGGTGTTAGCGACCGGATTGATGGCGGTTACGTACATCGGTTCGCCGAGCGCGATCCCCAGTCCTTTACGCTGCCCGATCGTGTAATGGATGATGCCGCGGTGCTGCCCGAGTACGTTTCCGGAGAGGTCGACAAAGTTTCCGGGAAGATATTGTTTTCCGGTTTGCGATTCGATAAAATCTGCATAGGAACCGCTTTGCACGAAGCAGATATCCTGACTGTCGTGCTTGCGGGCGTTGATGAACCCCTGCGTTTCCGCGACGGCACGCGTTTCTGCCTTAGTCATGCCGCCGAGCGGAAAAATCGTGTGTGCCAGCTGATCCTGCGTCATGGCATAGAGCACATAACTCTGATCTTTGGACGGATCGAGCCCTTTTTTGAGCAGAAAGCGTCCGCTGAGCGGGTCACGAGCGATGCGGGCGTAATGACCGGTGACCACGTAGTTCCGATCCAGCTCTCTGGCGCGGAGATATAGCTTGTCGAACTTGAGATAGCGGTTGCAGTCGATGCAGGGATTCGGCGTCAGACCGTTTTCGTAAGCCGCGATGAAACGATCGATCACATCCTGCCGGAAGCGATCCGAAAAGTTGAATACGTAGTAGGGAATACCGATCTTCCAGCAGACACTCTGCGCGTCCTGTACGTCTTCCAACGAACAGCAGGTGTTTTCGCGGGAAACGCCGATATCTTCATTATAAAAAAGCTTCATTGTCGCGCCGATGCAGTCAAAACCGCGTTCTTTCATCAGAAACGCGGCGACCGACGAATCGACACCGCCGCTCATGGCGACGATAGCGCTTTTGTCCGGAATGCTTTGTGAATACATGGATAGACCCTCCTAAAAAATACCTAGGATAAATATAGGTATTATTATAAAGGAAGACTGGGTAGAATGTCAAGATTCGTTGAAAAATCATAGGCTTAAAAGAAAATAATTTTTTTTGAAAAACCGATTGACAAACTAGGCAATGTGTGATAATATAATGCCTAGAAAACACATAGGGATTAAGGGAAAAAATATGAAAAAGTATTACAGCGGATTCCGATGTTGCAAGGCCGATCGGAAAACAAAATAACCAAAAGCGCATCAGCGCATGCAGAAAAAATAGAAACAACACGGATCAGAAAATAAAAAAATATTTGAATAAAGGAGATCAAAACTATGAAAACATATGAAAGAATCACAGACCTGATCGGCGGCACACCGCTGTTAAAATTAAACGCGTACATTGACGAGGAAGCACCGGAAGCACCGGAAGCAACGGTACTCGGCAAATTGGAATATTTCAATCCGGCAGGCAGTGTAAAGGACAGAATCGCAAAGAGAATGATCGATGACGCGGAAGCAGCCGGCGTGCTGAAACCGGGCGCGGTTATCATTGAACCGACCAGCGGCAATACCGGTATCGGACTGGCTTCCGTCGCGGCGTCCAGAGGATATAAGATCATTCTGACCATGCCGGAAACGATGAGTGTGGAGCGCCGCAACCTGCTGAAGGCATACGGTGCCGAACTGGTATTGACAGACGGCGCCAAGGGCATGAAAGGCGCGATTGCAAAAGCAGAAGAGCTGGCGGCGCAGACACCGGGCAG
>DJPG01000023.1:2097-16945 GCA_002439735.1 Firmicutes bacterium UBA6418
GAGATCTGGAACGATACAGACGGCAAGGTGGATATCTTCGTTGCCGGAGTCGGTACCGGCGGCACACTTTCCGGTGTTGGCGAATATCTGAAGAGTCAGAATCCGAACGTCAAAGTCGTCGCGGTAGAACCGGCGAGCTCTCCGGTACTGTCCAAGGGCGTGGCAGGACCGCACAAGATTCAGGGTATCGGCGCGGGATTTATACCGGAAACACTGGACACGAAAATTTATGATGAGATCATTCCGGTTGAAAATGAAGATGCCTTCGCGATGGGAAAGAGACTGGCAAGAAAGGCCGGCGTTCTGGTCGGCATTTCCTCCGGCGCAGCGGTTCACGCGGCGAGAGAACTGGCAAAGAGACCGGAAAACAGGGGAAAAGTTATCGTCGCGCTTCTGCCGGATACCGGCGAACGGTATCTGTCAACACCGATGTTCGAGGACTAAAAGCGGCAGAACGCAGGAGTAGAGTGATTTAAGAGCAGAAAAAACAAGAATGGAGAAAAGAAGAACGTTATGAAGATTTCAACGAAAGGACGTTATGCACTGCGCATGATGATCGACCTTGCGGAGCATCAGGGCGACGGCTTCGTTGCCTTGAAAGACACGGCGCGGCGCCAGAATATTTCAAAAAAATATCTGGAACAGATCGTGCCGATCCTGAACCGTTCCGATTTTCTCTATACCAATCGGGGTTATCAAGGCGGTTACCGGCTGGCAAGAAAGCCACGGGAATATACGGTGCGTGAGATCCTGGAGTTGACCGAAGGCGGTCTGGCACCGGTGGCCTGCTTGGATCGTGATGCCGGACTTTGTGACCGCAGTGAATTCTGCGTGACGCTTCCGATGTGGAAGGGACTGCAGAAAGTCATCGAGGATTATCTGGAAAACATCACACTGCAGGATCTGGTCGAACAGCAGCAGGAGTTGTACGCGAATAATTACGTGATCTAAAGGTCAGACATTTTTCCATATAGACAAGCTGTTAAATAGGCTGTGGACGTTGGTCAGAAGATCAGCGCCCACAGTTTTTTGATTTCAAAAAATCGAAAAGGACGCCGAGGCAAAAAAACGGCATCCTTTTTGCGTCACCGTGAGCTGCGCAGGTCAGAGATAGGCGCGCAGGCGGGCGGCCAGATCAGCTTCGCAGGTGATCAGCTCTCTGGCGATCTTTTTCGATTCCCGGTCCGCGTTCTTGTACTGGTTCAAATAACGGCAGAGCGATTTGACGCCCATGTTGCAGCCATCGGTGATCAGGTCGGCGATCGTGTTGTCGCCGGCGTCGACAGCCATCATGACGTTCGTCTTGACCCAAGACATGGTCTTGGCCATGGGATTCGGCTCTTTTCCCGCGTCATCGTATTGATTGAGCAGACGGTGCGTTTCGCTTCCGAGACGCTGGTGTTCCTCCTTTGCGGAGATGAGCATCTCCATCAGGTTCTGATCCTGCGTTTCATCGAGGATCTCATCGATGGAACAAACGCCCATCTTGATCCCCGCGTTGCACTCACGCAGAAGCTTAATGGTATCTTCTTGAGCCATATTTTTCCTCCTTCTGTATACAGGCTGATAAACCATAGTATGGACAATTTCCGCGAAAATAAACCGGCGGCCTCGCAGGATAGCAGTGGATTTTGCGGCGCGGGTATGCTATACTAAACGATGTATGAACATATGCAAGGAGGTTTCGACATGAAACATTATGATATTATCATCGTCGGCGCAGGTCCGGGCGGCATCTTCGCGGCGTATGAACTGCAAAAACTGGATCCACGGCTGAAGACTGCGGTGTTTGAGGCCGGACACAGTCTGGAAAAGCGCAAATGTCCGATCGACGGCAAGAAAATAAAAAGCTGCATCAAATGCAAGAGCTGTTCCATCATGAGCGGTTTTGGCGGTGCCGGCGCGTTTTCGGACGGCAAATACAATATCACCAACGATTTCGGCGGAACGCTGCATGAACATATCGGCAGGGAACAGGCTCTGGATTTGATGAAATACGTGGATACGATCAACATGACCCATGGCGGCGAGGGCGCGAGGATTTTCTCGACTGCGCAGACAAAGTATAAAAAGATCTGCATGCAGAACGGACTGAAGTTGTTGGACGCTTCGGTTCGTCATCTGGGAACGGATCTGAACTATGTGGTTCTGGAAAACCTGTATCGCGAACTGAAAGACAGCGTCGACTTCTATTTCGATACGCCGGTGCAGTCGATCGCGCGCGATACGGATGGTTATCGCGTCTTTACGGATGATGAGGAATATCACTGCGCGAAGTGCATCGTTTCGGTTGGCCGCAGCGGCAGCAAGTGGATGGAGAAAATTTGCGAAGAACTGAACATCAAGACCATGTCCAACCGCGTTGATCTTGGCGTGCGGGTGGAACTTCCGTCGGTGATCTTTTCGCACCTGACCGACGAGTTGTATGAGAGTAAGATTGTCTACCGAACCAAGCAGTTTGAGGACAGTGTGCGGACGTTCTGCATGAACCCGAACGGCATCGTGGTCAATGAAAATACCAACGGCATTGTAACCGTCAACGGACACAGCTACGAGGACGCGGAGCATCATACGGAGAATACCAACTTCGCGCTGCTGGTCTCTAAGCATTTTTCAGAGCCGTTTAAGGACAGCAACGGTTACGGCGAGAGCATCGCCAGACTTTCCAATATGCTGGGCGGCGGAGTTATTGTACAGCGCTTCGGCGATCTGGAACGCGGGCGCAGAAGCACCGAGAAGAGGCTGGAAAAGAGCATGGTCATACCGACGCTTTCGGCAACGCCGGGTGACCTGAGCCTGGTATTGCCGAAACGGATCCTGGACGGCATCATCGAGATGATCCATGCGCTGGATAAGATCGCGCCGGGAACCGCCAACGACGATACGCTGCTGTACGGCGTAGAAGTCAAGTTTTATAATATGGAAGTCGAGCTTGACGAGCATCTGGAATGCAGCCACAAGGGGCTGTATATCATCGGAGACGGCAGCGGCGTGACCCATTCGCTTTCGCACGCGTCGGCAAGCGGCGTCTTTGTGGCGCGTGATATCTGCGCGCGGCAGGAAGCGTAAAAAAGCGGAAAAGGGAGGAACAACATGGTACCAATCAACGGAAGCGGTCTCAAACGTGTCGCACTTCTGAACGACCTTTCCTGCTTCGGGAAATGCTCACTGACCGTATCCATCCCGATCATTTCTTCCTATGGGATCGAAACCGTTCCGCTGCCGACGGCGGTGCTGTCGACGCACACCGGGGGCTTTGACCGCTTTGTGATGCGGGATATGACGGAAGAGATGTGGCAGATCGCCGAGCATTGGAAAGAAATGAACATGCAGTTTGACTGCATTTATACGGGATTTTTCTGCACGATCGAGCAGATCGCGTTTGCGCGGCAGTTTATCCGTGATTTTTCGGGATCGCAGACGATCGTGCTGTCCGATCCGGTCTTGGGGGACAACGGCAGCCTGTATTCCTGCTTTTCGGAGGAATTCGCAGCCGAAATGCGCGAACTCTGCGAAATGGCGGATATCATTACGCCGAACCGTACGGAAGCAAGACTTTTGCTCGGAACCGCGGCGGATGATGAAGCGGTCAGCAATGAAGAACTGCTGGAAGGTCTGCGCAATCCGAATGTTGTCATTACCAGCGTGCGCCGCGGTGACAAGATCGGTTATCTGGCGCGTCTGGACGATGAGATCGTACGAATCGAAAAACCGATGGTACACCGGCAGCTGCATGGAACCGGGGATGTTTTTACGTCCGCGCTGTGCGGAGAGGTGCTCAGCGGTGCGGACATGCGACAGGCCGTCATCCATGCGGCGGAATTCTGCGACCATGCGATCCAAGACACGGCAGCCTACCTGCCGGCCCACTGGTATGGGCTCTGCTTTGAAGAGGAACTGAAAAAGAAAAAAAGAAGATAAGAAGACAACAAAACCACATGTTTGATTATGAACTCTGTGTGAATCTCGAAAGGAACAAAGCACAGAGTTTTTTGTGTGGATTTTTTTGAATATATTCCTTGCACAGCAGACTTGCAATCCGCACAAGGATATGCTAAGATTATGCTAAAATCACGTTAAGAAACCAAAGAAATTTGAGATTTGGGATCGATGAGGGGAAACAATGAAGCACAAGAGTTATCGGCACTGCGAAAAGCAGGAGCAGACGAAGAAACTTTTTTTTCACGCGGGGATTTTGTTTTTGGTCATCCTGCTGTATGAAATGATCTTGCGGACAGACACAGTCGGAAAACTGCAGGGCGGAGCGCCTCTGCAGAGCTTTCTGATCCTGCTTGTGATGTCTGCTTTTTTTGCGCTTCTGCTTGCGGCGATCAGCGGCCTGTTCAGCCGCAGGGTCGAACGCAATATCCTGACGACGCTCATTATCACGTTGGCCGTGGTCTACGCCTCCCAGATCGTCTATTATGATATTTTCCGGACCTTCTACACGACCTATTCCATGTTCAACGGCGGGCAGGTGGCGGAATTTCAGGGCATCATCTGGCAGACGATCTTAGAAAAATGGCTGCCGCTTCTGCTGATCGCGCTGGCTTGCACGGCGGCGGTGATCGCAGTCCGCAGGAAACGCTTCCTGCTGCACGGACTGAACCGGAAGGCGATCTGTTTGACTGTTCCGGTCCTGCTTTTATGTTTGGGGCTGATGCAGGTGCTGGTGTTTACAGGGGAGCGCGGGAACGGTAGTGCCTACAGCTATTATACACAGGTGAACGAGATCAAGGGCTCGGTCAAAAGCTTCGGATTGCTGACGGCAGATGTGTTGGACGCTGGAAGACTTGCGGCACGTAAGATCGATCAGACGATCCGAAACGACGCCGATGAAGAGGCAATCGCGGAACTGGACGCCTGGTTCGCAGAGCGGCAGCCGCAACGGACGAATGAAAAAACTGGTATTTTTAAGGGAAAGAATCTGATTCTAATCACCGCCGAGAGCTTCACGGATTTCGCGGTCAGCGAAACCTATACGCCGACTCTATATCGGCTTCAGAACGAAGGCTTTCGCTTTGAAAACTACTATAATCCGGTCTGGGGCGTCAGCACCTCGGACGGAGAATACCTCAACCTTGTGGGTCTGATCCCAGAGTCCGGAGTCTGGTCGATGACAGAATCGGCAAAGAACGCACTGCCGTTTACACTGGCACATCAGTTCGCGAAGCTGGGATATCAGGCAAAAGCCTATCATGACCACAGTATCAAATTTTATCATCGCACGAAGACGCATCCAAACCTGGGCTATGATTTTGACGGACAGGGCGGAAGCTATGAATTCACGCATACCTGGCCGGAATCCGACTTGGAAATGGTCGATCAGACAACCGCGGATTTCCTGACACCGGACGCGGAAGGAAACATCCAGCCTTTCCATGTGTACTATCTGACCGTGAGCGGGCACATGGAATATAACTTCTGGGATCAACAGATGTCGATCAAGCATCAGGAGGACGTGGCGGATATGCCGGTGTCAGAGACCTGCAAAGCCTACATGGCGGCAAATATGGAGTTCGATCAGGCCGTGGAGCTTCTGCTTCAAAGGCTGGATGAGGCCGGTGCGCTACAGGATACAGTGATCGCTATTGCCGGAGATCACTATCCGTATGCGCTCAAAGACGAACAGATCGCGGAGCTGAAACGATATGTGACCGGGCGCGAACTTGACAACGCATACGAAAAATTCCGCAGCTCACTGATCATCTGGACACCGGGTATGCAGGCGGAAACCGTCGAAAAAGTCGGATCCAATCTGGATATTCTGCCGACGCTGATCAATCTCTTCGGTTTGGACCAAACCTCCGGCAAATATCTGATGGGACAAGACCTGTTCGATACGAATCGAGAAGGCTTGGCAGTCTTTGAGGATCAGACCTGGATCACCGATCGAGGTCGGCGCGAGATCCTGGCTTCGGAGGAAGATCCAAAGACGCAGGACTATGTGCGGCAGACGGATGAAACGGTGATGCAGATGTTCCGTTATTCCAAAATGATCTTGGATGAGGATTACTACCGGCATCTTGCCGCAGACGACTCGCAAACATCTATCATAAAATCATAAAAAGCAAAAGGGCATAGAAGACGGAACGAAGCAGCACGCGGCATTTCCGATCCGAAGTGCCTTTTTGCTTCCTATGAGACGATGCAAAGAAAGTGAAAAGACCGGGCGGAGGACTAAAATAATCATGGCATTCGTGACACCGCTTTGCTATAATAAAAAGAAAGAAGCGCTGCAGTGGGAAAGGATAAAAGATCATGATCCGAAAAATCAGAAAAAATCTCGTGATACTGCAAAACCGCAGACCGTTTTCGCCGCAGGTCACGAAATATCTGGAAAGCGTGGAACAGCTGGACTGGCTGTATCTGAACCTGAAGCTGGACGGAAGCCCGCTGAGCCGGGAACAGATCCACGGGATCCTGCATGGCGACTGCGTCAGTGACGCCCGTGTCAGCGACCATGTATTGATCCGCCGGCTGGATACAGCCAGGAGGCGACTCTATGACTGTGTGGAAAGCGAAATGCCGATTGGACCGGAGCTGATCCTGGGACTGGCGGGATTGCTTGCCGGAACCGATCACGAAAGCGGTCTGCTGCGAAAAACGACGCCGCCGCTGCTTGAATATGGCTATACGCCGCCCTTGCCGTCGGAACTGCCCGAAGAGCTGGATGCGTATGTTGCCTTTGCAAATCATAAAAAAGACTTTGAGGATCCATTCGACAAAGCCGCTCTGCTGCATTTTCGCATGATCGAACTTTATCCTTTCCGCGAGCATAATGGGTTTCTTGCACGGCTGCTGATGGAATATCATCTCCTCAAGGCAGGTTTTCCGCTTTCGACCTTCGATCTGGATGAAAGCACCTATAACCGCATGGTTATTGCCTGGCTCAAAAAAAAGGAGAGCGCCGCGCTGACGGAAGCACTGGAAAGGGCTTGTCTGGCGCGCACGGAGTTTATGATGCGGTTGACCGCCTATGAAAATTAGGTTATGATAGAAGAAGACAGAAAGGAGCTAAGGCATGGATGAAAAAAACACAAACAAACTGAAAATCAAAGAATCCTTTCTCAAACACGGCATTCTGTACTTTACCGTGGGACTGGGACTGATCGTCGCCTATTACTGCGTGAATCATATACCCGTGATCACAGCGACGGTTTCCAAGATCAACAATATCCTGATGCCGTTTTATCTGGGTATTATCATGGCGTACTTGATGTGTCCGCTTTATAACGCCATTGTACGACTGCTTTATGGCGCAAATCGCAACGGAAACGTACTGAAACCGCGGCGGGCGCTGAAACTGGCCAAGGTCATCGCAACCATCGCAGCGGTCGCTATCATCCTGGGTGTGGTTTCCGGTTTCTTTGTCCTGATCGGTCCGGATCTGTGGGACAGCGTGACCGGACTGGTATTGGGCATTCCGGAAGCTGTCGACAAGATCCAGTTGTGGATCACCGAACATATCCGAGAGAATCCGGGAATGGTGACACTGCTGCAGGATAAACTGGATAACTTATCCAATCTTGCCATCGAATGGGCGCAGCAAAAGCTGCTTCCGGGTGCCGGCGCAATCCTCAGCGGCGTTGTCGGAACCTTGAACATGGTAGTGAACTTCTTTGTAGCGTTGATCATCTGCGTCTATATCCTGAACAGTAAGGAAATCTTTATGGCGCAGAGTAAAAAGCTGATCCTGGCTGCATGCAAGCCGGAAAGAGCGGGAAAGCTATTCCGGCTGGGTCGCGTCTGCAATGAGACCTTCGGCGGTTTCATTAACGGCAAGATCATTGACTCAATTATCATTGGGATCCTGTGTTTCATTGCCATGAGCCTTTTGAAACTGCCGATGGCGATTCTGATCAGCGTGGTCGTCGGCGTGACCAATATCATTCCGTTTTTCGGACCGTTCATCGGCGCGGTACCGTCCATCCTGATCCTTTTGATCGTAGAGCCTCTTGCGGCGCTGAAATTCGGTCTTATGGTGCTGGTTCTGCAGCAGCTGGACGGCAATGTTATCGGTCCGAAGATCCTGGGCAAAACAACCAAGCTGGCAAGCTTCTGGGTTATGTTCGCAATCATTGTCGGAGGCGGTCTGTTCGGACTGCCGGGCATGATCCTGGGCGTACCGGTCTTTGCGGTGCTTTACACGTATGCCTCGGAGGCCATCAACAACCGACTGTGGGAAAAGGACTTGCCGACCGATACGGCCGTATACGAAGAATTTGCAAAATATCATATCGACAAGGAGGAACTCTTTGGAAAAGAACGATTTACAGCTACTCCGCGATCTGGAGCTGGTGATACAGAACCTGCGCAGGGAGAATGATCCTGCGGATCCGGAAAATCAGGAGATCGGAGATCCGCATGTGTTCCGCATCGAATACGATGCACCGATGGCGGCATATACGTCCTTTCGGGCAGGTGGCCGCGCGGCGGCAATGCTCCATGTTGGCACGGATATGGAACTGAGAATCGCGCTGCGCATGCTCAGCGATGCGGGACTGCCGCACCTGATGATCGGCAACGGCAGCAATATGCTGTTTCGGGACAGCGGCTACGACGGCGTGGTGATCAAAATGGAGAATTTTGCGGGTGTTGTACAAAAACCGCAGAAGGCTTTTCCGGGCATGACCCTAGAGGAAAGTCAGCGGGACGACGTCATCGGCGCCGAATGCGGCATCAACCTGGCGACGCTGGCCAAGATCCTGCAGCGCGAGGGCTTGACCGGTTTTGAATTCGCGAGCGGGATCCCCGGTACGCTCGGCGGCGGCCTGTTCATGAACGCGGGCGCTTACGGCGGCGAGCTCAAAGACGTGATCCGAGGGGTGCTGGCGATCTCGCCGGACGGCCGCGAAAAGCGTGTTTTTACGAACGAAGAGATGCAGTTCGGCTATCGGCACAGCATCCTGGAAGACAACGGCTATGTAGCATTGTTTGCCTCGCTGTCGCTCGCTAAAGGCGATCCTGACGAGATCGCGGCGAAAATGCGGGAGCTGAACCAAAAGCGCAACAGCAAGCAGCCGGTGCAGTATCCGTCCGCAGGCAGCACCTTTAAGCGACCGGAGGGATATTTCGCGGGCAAGCTGATCGAAGACGCCGGTCTGAAAGGCGTATCGGTCGGCGGTGCGCAGGTATCGACCCTGCACAGCGGCTTTCTTATCAATCGCGGCGGCGCAACCGCCACAGATATCCTGCAGCTGATCAGCCTGGTGCAGAATACCGTCTATGACCGCTTCGGCGTGATGCTAGAACCGGAAGTGCGCATCATCGGCTGATCACAGCCGGAAAGCGCATAGGCAGGCGCATCCAAGCACCGGCACAGCAAAGACAGAAAAGGACAAAACAGTAAAATGGAAAAATACGAAGATATCATCAAAAAGTATCGGATGATCTACGATCATCATACGCATACGATCTATTCGCACGGCAAGGGGACGATCCTGGACAATGTCCGCGTTGCGGCAGCGAAAGGAATCCGTTCGATCGCCATCACCGATCACGGACCTGGACATATGACGTATGGAATCAAAATGAAGCAGATCCCGCAGATGCGGGAGGACATCGTAGCGGCGAAAGCAGAGTTTCCGGAAATGGAGATCCTGCTTGGCGTGGAGGCCAATACCATGCGCGTCGCGCCGTATCTGGATGTAAGCCCTGCGCAGCGCGGCGAATTTGACATCCTGCTTGCGGGCTACCACTATGGGATTGCGCATGCGGGCATGATCCCGAATTATCTGTACAAACACGCGGGGCTCTTTCGGGGCGAAACTTCTTCGCTTCTGGTTCGGAATACCGCGATGATCCTCGACAGCCTGTACGCAAATGAAGAGGCGGGCAATCACATCGATATCCTGACCCATCCGGGCGACAAGGGACCTTTCGCCATTGAAGATATCGTGAAAGCCTGCGCGGACACCGGTACGCTGGTCGAGATCAACGACAAACATCAGCATCTGACGGTCGAGGAAATCCGCATTGCCGCCAAATATGACGTGCAGTTTGTCATCGGCAGCGACGCGCATGTGCCGGAAAAGGTCGGTTCCTTTGAGGGACCGCTCACGCGGGCGCTGGAAGCGGGGCTGGATCCGGCGCGGATCGTCAATATCGAAAAAATCTGAGTGAGAAGCAGAGGAACAAAAGATGGAAGTCGTCATTATTACCGGACTGTCCGGCGCCGGCAAGACCAAGGCCGCGGACTGGTTCGAGGACAAAGGATATTACTGCATTGACAATATGCCGCCGGCGCTGATCCGGAATTTTATCGATCTGACGCTGTCCGGCGCGAAACAGGTGACCAAGGCCGCTTTTGTCGTGGACGTACGCGGCGGGCTGTTTTTCCATGATCTGAAAAACAGTGTCGCCTCACTCGAAAGCGACGAAAACGTGGATTTCAAGATTCTGTTTATAGAAGCGTCCAACGAAGCGCTCATAAGACGCTACAACGAAACAAGGCGCATGCATCCGCTTTCCACGGCAGCCATCACGCCGGAGGTCATCGACGAAGAACGCCGCCAGCTGGCAGAGCTCCGGAGTCACGCGACTTACATCGTCGATACCTCGTCGCTGAAGGTCGCCGAGTTCAACGCGGAGCTCGACCGCCTGTTTTCTAAAGGAGACGCTGGGGACTCGTTCATCCTCAACTTCATGTCGTTCGGCTATAAGCATGGGATCCCGCTGGAGGCGGACTGGGTGCTCGATGTGCGTTTTATCCCCAATCCGTACTATGTGCCGAGTCTCAAGAACCTGACCGGTAACAATAAGAAGGTGGCGCAATATGTGCTCAAGCAGGATATCAGCAAGGAATTCATCAATCGGCTGGTGGAGATCATCAAACGTCTGATCCCTTGCTATATCAAAGAGGGCAAGTACAGCTTAACGGTCGCGCTGGGCTGTACGGGCGGACATCACCGCTCGGTAGCGGTCGCCAATGAGGTTTATCGAATTTTTGCGGAGGAAGGACGCAGAGTTACACTTGAACATCGGGACTTATAGTGGTATAATATACCTGTATGTGGGAAAGCTGAAAGGCGATTAGTAATTATTTTGTTTGCAAAAATGAAATAAAAAGGAGATTGATGAAATGGAAAAATTAATTATCAGTGCATGTATCTGCGGCGCAGAAGTTACAAAGGAAAACAACCCTGCAGTCCCTTATACGGTAGAAGAAGTCGTAAGAGAAGCAAAGTCTGCTTATGAAGCAGGCGCGGCTTTGATCCACCTTCACGTCAGATGGGACGACGGAACTCCGACACAGGACAAGGGAAGATTCCAAGAAATGGTTGACGCGATCCGCAAAGAGTGCCCGGACGTGATCATTCAGCCGTCTACCGGCGGAGCAGTCGGCATGACGGATCTGGAGAGATTACAGTCCACCGAGATCACCCCGACCCCAGAAATGGCTACCCTAGACTGCGGTACCTGCAACTTCGGCGGAGACGAGATCTTCATCAACACTGACAATACCATCAACAACTTCGGCGACATCATGCAGGAAAGAGGTATCAAGCCGGAATGCGAAGTATTCGATAAGGGCATGATTGACCTGGCGCTCAAAGCAGCTAAGAAGGGTCACATCAAGTATCCGATCCACTTTGACTTCGTACTCGGCGTACAGATGACAGCAACCGTTCGTGATCTGGTGATCATGGCGACCTCCATCCCGGCAGACTCGACTTGGACTGCTACCGGTATCGGCAAGAACGCATGGGGCATCGCTGCGGCGACCATCGCGATGGGCGGACACGTTCGTGTCGGTTTCGAGGATAACGTTTACATGTCTAAGGGCGTTCTGGCAAAATCCAACGGCGAAATGGTAGAAAGAGTCGTTCAGATGGCAAAACTGCTCAACAGAGAAGTTGCGACTCCGGCAGAAGCAAGAGAGATCTTAGGCTTAGCGCCTCTGAAATAAGTCTCAAATAAGATAAGACCAAAGAGATCTGATATAGAAAAAGGTGACCGCGTAGGTCACCTTTTTTGAGGAAAGCAGATAAAAAACATGTAAGGGAACAAGAACATGAAGGGCAGGATCTTAAACTTTGATTATGCTATGATACATACCTTCTATTGGATGTATTTTGGCGTAGGAAACGCGTTCGCTGCGGCTTTTTTGCTGGAAGCGGACTATCAAAACGGCGAAATCGGCATCATCCTTGCGGCCGCGAATGTGCTGGCTGTTTTTTTGCAGCCGCTGATCGCGGACTTCGCAGATCGGACAAAGAAGATATCTTTGATCGGAGTTGTGCAGTTGTGTACGATTTTTCTGCTCATCCTGGAAGGTGCTCTTTTTGTCTTTCATCACAAGTCTGCGGCATTATGGGTTATGTTTTCCCTCATGACCGCATGGCTGACCACCCTGCAGCCCCTGCTGAACTCTTTGACGTTTAAGCTGGAAGAAGCAGGCGTACATATCAATTTTGGGATTTGTCGAAGTGTCGGTTCCCTTGGCTATTCCGTGCTTTGCGCCGTGCTGGGTACTTTGGTCGAAAAGCACGGGAGCCTTGTGATACCGGCAGCCGGAGAACTCGCGCTGTCTGCGTTACTGGCTGCGCTGCTGCTCGCAAACCGTCATTTCAAAAAAATGCTTGCCTCGGCAGGAACGCAGGAACCGCCGGTGCCGCAGTCTTTGCAGAAGGGTGAAAACGACGAGAACATTAACCTGCTCGATTTTCTTCGGGCAAATCAACGATTTGCGTGTATGCAGCTAGGGATTGCCGGCGTTTATTTCCATAATTCAATTTTGAACAATTTCATGCTGCAGATTGTAGAAGACGTCGGCGGAACCAGTGAAGATATGGGCCGAGTTCTTGCTGTGATGGCTTTTTTGGAAATGCCGGCGCTGATCTTCTTTGATAAGCTTCATCAAAAAGTATCCTGTCAGACGATTTTGAAAATTGCGGCACTCGCCTTTACGCTCAAGGTTTTTTTGATCTACCTCGCCCGAAATATCACGGTGATCTATGCAGCGCATCTGCTGCAGACTTTCAGCTTCGGACTGTTTCTTCCGGCAATCGTAGCCTTTACAAACGAGATCATGCGCAAAGGGGAAGCAATCAAGGGACAAGCCTGCTATACCATGATGACGACGGTATCTTCCATTCTGGCGTCGATCATGGGAGGTTTCCTGCTGGATACCGCGGGCGCCAAATTTATGCTTTTGGCAGCGACGATCGTGACTGCCGTCGGCGCAGCGGCAGTGATCCTGCTGGTCGACCGGATCGGCAAAAAATCCGCAGCTGCATCCGCAGATTCCAAGAATACCCAAGATACCAACGAAAAGAATTGTGCATAATTGCAAGATCACCTCATAGACATAAGGATAAAGATGAGGTGATTTTTTATGAAAAAAATTGCGACAATTCCGTTAATCAGCACTGCGATCTTCTGCATCTGCGTTGCGTTGGTCGGACTTTTTTCGCTTGGCGGAAGCGGAAGATCGACCATTTTCGGAGGCGCGCAGGAACAGTCAGAGGACGCGCAGCAGGCGCAGCGAGAAGCGGACAGCCGGGTCGTCGCTGCCGCCGCCGACGGGAACTGGGGGCTTTCCTTTCAAAAGGAGGGGAGCGCGCCGGTCGGCAACGCGACGCCGGAGTACCTGGCGGATTATAACGCATTTTATCTGGCGCCCGGAGACAGCAGCGAAAAGAAGCTCTATCTGACGTTTGATGCAGGCTACGAGAACGGTGTGACTGAAAAACTGCTCGACGTGCTCAAAGAAGAAAAGGTTCCGGCTGCTTTTTTCGTCGTCGGAAATTTTATCGAGGAAAATCCGCAGATCATCCGGCGCATGGAGGCGGAGGGACATGTGGTCGGCAATCACACCATGCACCACCCGGATATGTCTGCCATCGCGGCAGAAGATGCTTTTAAAAAAGAGCTTACGGAACTGGAGGACGCGTACCGGAAAGCGACCGGAAAGGAAATGAAAAAGTTCTACCGGCCGCCACAGGGAAAGTACAGTGAGGAAAATCTTAAGCAGGCAAACAAGCTGGGCTATACGACGGTCTTTTGGAGTCTGGCCTATGTCGACTGGCTGCAGGATCAGCAGCCGACCCGTGAGGAAGCATTGAACCTGCTCAACAAGCGAATCCATCCACAGGCGATCGTGCTGCTGCACAGCACGTCCAAGACGAACGGCGAGATCCTCGAAGAACTGATTGAAGGTTGGAAAGCACAGGGTTATACCTTCTGCAGCATTGAAGATCTCGGCACGCGGAAACTGTAGGAAAACAGTGCTCGGCGTTGTCACTCTGCAGAGGAGAGAAAAGGGCGCGCAAAACCGGCAAAGAGTCGCTTTACACGTCCTTTTCTTTCGAACGATCGCGTGATTGCCCCTACAGATCAAATTCCGGGTTGATCGCGTAGAAATTTTTGCTGTTCAGATTATCCTGCACATGGCGGAGTGCTTCCCCGAAACGCTGGTAATGCACAACTTCACGCTCCCGCAGGAAACGGATCGGATCCAGAACATCCGGATCGTCGCACATGCGGATGATGTTATCGTAAGTAGTGCGTGCTTTTTGTTCTGCTGCCATATCTTCGGACAGATCGGTGATCGCATCACCCTTGGAGGCCAGGCAAAGCGCGTCGAACGGGAAGCCTGCGGCAGCCTGCGGGTAAACCCCAGCGGTGTGATCCACGAAGTATGCCTGGAAGCCGGCCTCTTCAATCTGTTCCATGGTCATATCGCGTGTCAGCTGATGCACGATCGTGGCGACCATCTCCAAATGCGCCAGCTCCTCGGTACCGATATCCGTTAGCACACCGGCAACATGGCGGTAAGGCATTGAATAACGCTGCGACAGATAACGCAGCGACGCGCCGATTTCGCCATCCGGTCCACCATACT
>DJPG01000094.1:0-4071 GCA_002439735.1 Firmicutes bacterium UBA6418
AGCTGAGATGCCAGCTTGTTCATAAAAAATATCATCGGCAGGATTGCGGAAGAAGATATTACCGTCGGTGGAGAAGTGCAGGCTGTCTCTGTATTTTAAGTACCCGCAATAGAAACGTGGATCAAAAATCCCCAGTTTGATTACGGCAAAAATTCTTTTGACTTAAGGCGTAACGCCGCACGCCCATGCTCCAGCATGGTATCACATAGGCAGGCGGCAGCAGGACTGTCCGCCGCAGCGTTGAAGCAGGTGATGGGGTCAGCATCCGTACACTTGTGGAGCTTGACCGAGGGTTATGCGGTTCCCACAGGCTGACGTAGGTGAGATCCGAAAGAAAACGCTTAATTATAAACCATTTGACAAAGTTGATAAGAGAGTCTATAATAACACAAGGAGCACTTGCTACCAACAAGCACTCCCTGCGGTGGAAACCCAGACGGTCGCCACAAACATACAAACTACTTTGAGCCGTTGAAGCTAGGCTTCACAACCCACGAGCCGCCTGTTGCAGCAGGCGGCTCACTTCTTTTTATCGCACCAATACAGCACGAGAGACACAATGCTCGCTATGGAGCCAAGAGCCCCAAGGACAATCAAAAATGTCGAAGTAATATGTATCGCCTCCCTGAGAAAAAGTTCCACGAGGGCTATACACACGCCTCCAATCCGCACTCGCAGGATAGCAGGCGACCGTCTTTTTACCGTACACCGTCTACAAAGGAGAAGGGCTATGGCTGTGAGCCCGGAAACTCGACGCGGACGGTGGGTTCCACGGATAAAATTATATCGTATCAAAAACGAAAAGTCAAATTTGTCAAAAAAGCAAAAGAACGCATGGATTTCCAAGTTCCTACTTCAGTTCAGTAAGCCAGTTGATTGTAAAAGGCAGCTCATTAAAAATGTTAGGACTTTCTATTGACACAATAGAAGATTCTACATATAATAAGGATGGATAGATGGCGTCATCCCTCTGGTGCGACTGGCACCTAAAATCCGAAATTGATGCCAGACTTTGGGCTGGAGCGTTGACGGGCAACAGAAAAACCCGATAGAGATGCAGTAGAATGGTCTTCGACCAGATGGAACTGAGCGTCGGCGGACGACAGAAAAACCAGTCACTAAATTTATGCTTACACGGTAAGGAGGCAAAGGGCTATGGCTACACAGATTGCACCCACCCCAGTGGTTCGTGGGAGCGCCGCAAAAGCGATTTATAAAGAGATGCAGCGTAAGCCTACGCAGGCATCAAAACAGGGTGCTCAAATCCTGATGTCTAAATTTAGCAGAACGGTGAAGAAGTAATGTCATTTGAGCGTTTATCAGAAAGGCATCTGCCATTGGTGGGTGCCTTTCATTGCGTTGAGGGCGACGAATATCTGTCCGGTTTTAATTCCAAAGAGCGCCGCAGAATTAAAAAGCATTCCGAAGAAATGGAAACGTTCCTCAAGGAAGAAGCGTATGACGAGCAAGAAATCGGAATGAATACCACATATGTATATCTCGATGATAACTCCGAAAAAATTCTGGCATATGTATCCCTTTGCAATGATGCTATCAGTCTGGAATTTACTGAGCGGGAGGACGAGGGTATTACATATGGGTCTGCACCCTCACTCAAAATTGCCCGCCTCGCTGTGGACACCAGTATGATGCGACAAGGGATTGGCAAACTCCTGATTGAATATTCTGCATATCAAGCGCAGTTGATTCGGGAACATTCAGGAATATTCTTCCTTACGCTCGATTGTTATGAGCACCGTGTCTCATTCTATGAATCGGTAGGGTTTGTTCGCAACCTGATTCAGCCAGTTGTGTTGCCCTATGACTCGCCCGTCAGTATGAGGATGGGTTTGGATTCCTATCTTGAAAAAATAGCACAGCAAAATTAAACACATTAGCGTGAGAGCCGCCCTGAAAAGGATGGCTCTCATTTTCTTGCACATTGTCACGAATACTATATACTTTTCGGGACAGATTTTGCGAAAAAGAAAAGGACAGGCGCGGAAATGACTCCGTTCCTGTCCTTATTTTTTACGACCGTTATTGTTCTACACTAGGCAAAAGATTCTTTGCGCATTGTACAGCAATGACGGTTTTACTATTACCATTTTATTATCAACTAAGCGGGATCAAGCGGGATTCAGCGGGAAAAGCCGTGACACATGAAAAAATCACTTTTCAAAAAAGTTCGAATATGTAGCAAAAAAGCCGCCAAACAAGCGACTTTTTTGTGGTAATATGTGTTTTCACTACACTAAAGATGAACCCCCGACTTGTCGGAGCGGCTTCGATCAACTACAAAATCAAGCACGCTTCTGCAAAATATATTCTCCGCCATATTGGACTTTCGCTGTTTTACTTGATTCGTTTCTGGATATCCTCCACGGACGGCAGCTGTTTTTCCAGTTCCTCCGGCAGCTTGCTTGTCACCTGATAAGCGCTCACACCGATGGGCTTACTCATATCTTTCAGCGAGTATTCCGCAACCAGATCATTTTTGCTCTTGCAGAGCAGCAGACCGACCGATGGATTGTCCTGTTCCTTTTTCAAAATCCCATCGACCGCGGAAAGATAGAAATTCAACTGTCCTGCGTACTCCGGCTTAAACTCGCCAGTCTTGAGTTCGATCACCACATAACAGCGAAGGTTCAGGTTGTAGAACAGCAGGTCGATATAAAAATCGTCCCCGCCGACGCTCAGATGATACTGATTTCCGAGGAACGCAAATCCTGTCCCGAGCTCCAGCAGGAGCTTCGTTACATCCTTCACGAGTGCTTCCTCAATTTCCCGTTCCAGCATATCCGTTTTGAACGGAATGAAGTCGAAAATGTACGGATCTTTCATCGTCTGGATGGCAAGCTCACTCTGCGGAGAAGGCAGCCGCAATTCAAAATTAGATACCTTTTCGTCTAAAGCCTGTCGCTGATACAATCCGCTCTCGATCTGATGCACGAGAACGTTGCGCGACCAACCGTTTTTCCGGCTTTGCTCTGCATACCACAGGCGTTCTATTTTGTCTGAGACTTTATCCAGCAGGGCAACGTTATGACCCCACGGAATTTGTGCAACAGGCTGTTGCACAAATTCATTCTCCGGATACGCTTCTGCAAACTTCGCCATGTATTTGAGATTCCGGACGGAATATCCCTTCATCTCCGGGAAGGACAGCTTGATGTCCGCGGCAAGGTTTTCGATAAACTTACTGCCCCAGACCTTGTGCGCGTTGATGACCGTGCCGATGGCGTGGTACAGCCGGAGCAGCTCACAGTTTACCTGAACCGTCGCGCGGTACTGCGCCGTGCGGATTTCCTGCTTGATCTGTTCGACTGTTTCCAGATATTCGTTTGCGTTCATCAGCATCGCACATCCCTCCCTATGAACTTATTGTAGCAGAGAAAACCGGGAAAAGCAAATATACAATGCTGCGCTGTCTATCCAGTCGGGCATCGGAATAACGCAAATCTTCTGTCCTTCTGAGGGAATTTTCCGAAGTCTAGCGTTTTTCGCAAATGTCTGAGGAATTTAACAAATAAGCAAGTCTTAAACATATGCAGCTTTCTTGCGAGTTGCACGTTGATGGTCTTCGCAATTTCAGTTTCTTCGCGCTGAGTACTATATGCTTCGGTATGAAGCGCTGCCTGTAGTTCTGCTTTTGTCCAGCCTCTGTGCCGTGCCTGTTCCAGATACCACCTGCGCGCATCTCTTGCCAACTCCGCTTCCATGATGACCACATTCAGCGTCCAGCCGATTCTCATCGCCAACCGGAGAAGCGTTTGGTCATTTTCATAGGTCTTGTAAAAATCGCGCATCCGGCGCACGTTGCGCGGGGAAAAGCCTGTGCGGTCAGGGAAATTCGCCTGCAAAAATTCTGCGGCCGCGACCGCCGCGCCCTTTTCTGGACGCTGACCGATAGCCTTGCCAATGGCATACACTTCACCCATTTGTGGAAGATTCTGTGCGAGAATTGCGGCCAATTCCCGGTACATTGTTCTGTAATCCGCAGGTTTTCTGACGTTCATGGCTTCTCCTTTCTGCGCTGTGCGCATCGTATATTTCGTCGTTTTGCGAATA
>DJPG01000094.1:4130-4817 GCA_002439735.1 Firmicutes bacterium UBA6418
CGTTTGATTCTTGCGAAGGGAGAACAACCATGCAGTACACCGATAATGACGCCGCCCTGATCGGCGGTCTGATCACAACCTATTTCTTTCAGCCTGCTGTGTCCGCATCTTTGAAGGACGCCTATAGCCGTGTTTTAGAGCATCTGCATCAAAATGCCCTCACTTCCTCTGACCTTCAGCAGATCCGAAAGGCTGTGAATTTTCTGATGCCAATGTGCCAATCGAGCCGACAGACACAGCGGGAGCTTATGGGTGTCAATGCAAGGACAACGGCGCTGCTGAATACACCGCGCCGATAATCTCACCTATTTTTCAGGGCAAAGAAAAACACGGTTCTGTGACCGCGCCTTTCTTTGCCCTGTTTTTATAACACCCGTACCATCTGCTCATAGAGCATGACGTACTTTTCATCGATGATACACCGTCATCCTGAAGTATTCGCTTGACACCATAGTCGCCATAGTTATAGAAATCTTCAAGGTTCTCGTCATATTCGTAATGACCGGACTGCTGGATCATGTATTTTCCGAGTTCCTCCGGCGTGTGGACGTTTGGTGCGAAATCAAATTGATCCAGATTTTTGGCCAGATGACGAATATCCGCCGCACACACCGGTTTCGTCATCTGGCAGACTGCACCGAGCTTTTCGAAATCTGCATCCAGAAAATATGCGCACGTCTGGCACAG
>DJPG01000002.1:0-6423 GCA_002439735.1 Firmicutes bacterium UBA6418
CTTTTCGTCTTAATTCTTAATTCTTACTTCCCGGTTCCATTGTATTTCGACGCTTTCAGGCAGGTTCCCTTTGCGTTTGTTCTGATCCTTAACAATAGGAAATAAAACGTCCGAGTCTGGCATTGACACGTTCGCCGTCTTTGAGCGCGATCTTGCCGCCGATCAGGACATAATTGATGCCTTCCGGCTTGCAGAGCTGCGTGAAATCCGCTTTGTCGATGATGGTATCCGGATCAAAGATCGTGATATCCGCGTCACAACCGAGCTGGATCCTGCCTTTTTGATCCAATTCCAGACGTTTTGCCGGTTCCAGCGTCATCTTGCGGAGCGCGTCGAGCAGCGGCAGCGCCTTTTCTTCCCGTACATACTTGCCGAGCACGCGCGGGAACGTACCGGCTGCGCGCGGATGTCCACTACCGTTATTGAGGATCGCATCGCTGGCCACCATGCCGTTCGGGTTGACGATAGCAGCCCGGATCTCATCTTCATTCATCACAAACGCAACCGCCAGCATGTTCGGATACTCCGCTCTTGCCTTGCGGAAGATCTCCTCGTCGCAATAAACATTCTTATACGGATCATCAGTCAGCAGGATATCCTTGTAATCTTTGCCCCAGCCTTCCAGACAACCGTCTTCAAAGACCGCCGAACCGATCTCGGTCGAGAACGCGTTGTACGGATAGGTATCGTAATTCAGTGTCGGATCTTTTTCCATCGCCGCGTTGATGCAATCAAGAGCTTCTTTCATACTGCCGGTTGCCGAGCAGCTGGAAAGATGCGAGATTTGGAATTTCTGCGGGATGTCCTGTGAGAAACGGATCATTTCTTCAACCGGGAACAGATCATCTTTTTTGGTCTCGTCACGGTAATGCGCAGAAACCAGGAGATGCGGGTCGTCGGATGCCCGGACTGCCCAGAGCATTTCATCGTAAGTGATGCCCGGATCGTATTCGATACCGAACGAGATACCGTAAGCGCCCTCCGCAAGTTCACGCTTCATGATCTCTCGTAGCTCATCCATCTGCTCCTGCGAAGGATGTTCATATCGGCCGATACCCATCTCGGTACGGAAATGATTGTAGCCTGCCAGAATCATATAGTTGACCGGACTTCCACCCAGTTCGTCCAGTACAGACTTAAAGACGGACAGCGGCTGTTTCTGCACGCCGCAGTTTCCGCCGACAGCCGTGGTAACCCCCATCTCTAGCATCATGTTAGCGATGATGAATTGTTTCCCCTCGTGCACAAAGTCTTCTTCGTGCATATGGATATCGATAAAACCCGGAGAAACGACTTTACCCTCTGCATGGATGACCGTTTCGGCTTCCGGGGTTTCCGCGCCGATATAGGTGATCTTGCCGTTCTCGATCCCGATGTTGGCTTTCACCATTTCTTTTTTTTCGAAATCCGGATAAACTCCGTTGGTGATCAATAAATGAAGCATGTTTTTTCCTCCTTGTCTTCCTGATCTTGTCTCTTTCCGCTTCGAATCGGACGTTCCGTATAAGAATCGTTTAGATGACCTTTCTGCCGCCCTGCGTTTCAAAGTCCGCTTTCATCTGCTGCACTCGAGTTTCATCCGTAAAGATCTTCGCAATCTGCAACGCGATGATCCTGGCTCCTAAGCCGATGAGGTCATGCGCTTTGTCAGTCTTGACTGCATCAGCAAAGGCTCTGGTGTGAATGGCAACGCCGCGGTCTACCAGCTGCAGTGTCGGGTGGAAGGTCGGGCATACAAAGCTGACATTGCCGGCATCGGAAGATCCGAAGATCTTTTCGTGATCACCGTTGATATCAACACCCAATTCTTCATACACTTCACGCAGTGCGTCTTCACCCGCGTAATTTCTTTTCATATTCGCATAAACCGCCGCGGTCGGTTCCTTTTCCCAAGTGGTCTGGGTTGCCAGAGCTGCGCCGGCTGCACAGTCGTCGACCTTTTTTACAACATCCATCATATAGTCCAGATCCAACGCTCTGACATAGAATTCCGCGCTGGCTTCTTCCGGTACGATGTTCGGCGCTTCGCCACCATTGCGGATCACGCCATGGATCCGAACGTCCGGTGTCACATGCTGACGCAGGCAGTCCGTGGCATGGAACATCAGCTGTGCGGCATTCAAAGCATTGACACCCTCCCAAGGTGCCGCGGATGCATGAGCCGCCTTACCGTAAAAGGTGTACATATAGGATGCCAGACCGTTGAGCTTACAATAAATCAGGTTCTGGTCATAAAGATGAATCATCATTGCCATATCATACGGATCAAAAACACCTTTTTTGATCATCGCACACTTCGCGCCATCCGTTTCCTCGACCGGAGTACCAATCACATCAATATCCGCGTCTAGTTCGTCCTGCAGCTGTGACATCGCAATGCCGGCCAGCACGCTGATCGAAGCGCTGACACAGTGTCCGCATGCATGTCCGATGCCCGGAAGCGCATCGTATTCCGTCATGATCGCGATTTTATATTTGTGGTTATTTTTTCCATAAGTTGCCTTGAAGGATGTCGGCAGACCCGCAAAGGGGTATTCCGTCTCGAATCCCTTGCTCTTTAACAGTTCCACAATCTTTCTGGAAGATTCATATTCCTCGCCGGAGAGCTCCGGATGATCTGCCAGATCGTCGTTTAAGGCAATCGCGTCCGGCAGGCTCGCCTTTACTGCCTCTTCAATTTTTTCTTTTAATTTCAAATACTTGTCCATCATGTTTTCCTCAGATTTCAAATTTCAGATTTCAGCTTCTTTCGAGGTGCTTTGATCATCTCATACTTTTACTTTATTTTGCGTGTTAAGTTTTTTTCGAAGCTGATGGATGATAATCTTTGTATTTAAGGCATAAGCCGCAAATGGCTGTGCCTTGTTTCGTTTTTCGTTCCAATAGCGCCGCATGTGGATCCTCTACCAAAAACTACAAACGAGGACTAAAAGCAGCCCTTCTCTGTATGTGAATGCTCTTGTCTGCATGTTGTTTGGACTCCTTACGCGCTTTTTCTACGCTTTCGTACTTTGGTCCCCCGTTATTCCATGTCCAGATCGTTCTGAGTCTGGTAGGCGAGTTCCTTGATTTCGTCCCGATTGTCACTCAAAGTCTGATTGATAGCCGAGAACGTCTTATCGAGATTGGTATACATTTCACCGAAGTACTTGAGGTTCAGCTCGTCCATCTTCGCCTGCATGTCATACAGCATTTTGTCGACATAATCATAGGTTTTCATTTTCAGCATCTTGGCGTGAAGCTCCGCATCCTCCCGGATCTCCTGTGCCAGTTTGGTTGCCCGGAGTGTGATGTCATCCGTTTCTACCAGATAGTCGGCCTGCTTCTTGGCTTCGCGGATGATTCGCTCATACTCTGCCTTGGCGTCGGCAAGGATCCGATCCCGTTCATCGCGGATCCATTTTGCCTGCTGTACATCGTCCGGGAGAGCCAGTCTGATTTCTCTTACGATATTAAAAATATCCTCCGCTTCCAACATGATCTTGCTCGTCAGCGGTACATTCGTTGCGGCGTCTACGATATCTTCCAATTCTTCAAGAAGTTCGAGAACTTTCATTGTATCTTCCATTGTTATTCCAATCTCCCTTCCATCATTTCTAAAACGTACGGCGGCACAAGCATCTTACCCTCTCCTCCCAGAGAGATCACCTGCTTGGCCATGGTTGAACTTATAAAAGCGTATTTTGCGTCAGACATCAAAAATACGGTTTCGACATGCTCTTTGTATAAATGTTTATGCAGCTGCGCCATCTGCTGTTCGGAATCAAAGTCCCCGACACCGCGCAGACCGCGCACCACCACGTTGAAATTGTGCCGGTTCACAAAATCCGCCAGCAGTCCCTCGCATTTGTCCGTCCGAACATTCGGAAGATGTGCCGTGACCCTGCGGATCATATCCATGCGTTCTTCAAAGGAAAACAGTGTTTTCTTTTCCAGATTCACCACGACTCCGACCGTTACTTCATCAAATATATTCGCGGCTCTTTCGATAATATCCAGATGACCCAACGTCAACGGATCAAATGAGCCTGCATACAGTGCCTTTGTTTTCATCACTGCCTCCAAGTCCTTTATCTTTTCCTGTTTTTTGCTGATATGCATTCCGATTCAGAATCATTCTAGCACAAGGTGCCCCCGGAATCAACCGTAAATCGTGACGGCGATCGATCCGTAGGTTCGTTCTTTCAGTTTTTCAAAGCCCTCATAGTTTTCCGGGAAAGCATCCCGCTCTCCGTGCTCTGCAACGATGATGCCGTCTTCAGCCAGCAGATCGTATGCGCGAATCAACGCAAAGCATCTGTCGTAAAGCCCCTCGCGATACGGTGGATCCAAAAAGAAAACATCTACCTTTTCGCCGCGCTCCGCAAGCCGCCCCAGCGCTTTTTCAAAATCCCCCGGGATCACGACCGACCATTCCTCTGCCCGGCACATCGCGATGTTGCGCTTCGTCAGTTCCAGGCTGGCTCTGTTGTTATCCGCAAAATAACATTTTTCAGCGCCGCGCGACAGAGCCTCTAGTCCCAGATTGCCGGTTCCGCTAAAAAGATCCACACAGACCGCATCATACAGATTGCCTGCGATCATGCTGAACAGTGCCTCTTTCACTTTTTCCGTCGTCGGGCGGATATCGTTTCCCACTGGCATCTCAAGACGCCGACCCTTAAAATCACCTGTAATAATTCTCATAAACCGATCATTTCCTTTATCGATGTTTTTTCTCTTAATTTCTTTCATTATACAAAAAAAACACCGCGCGTGCAAGCCCCATAGACTGCGCTGCCGCAGCGTTTCTGTGTTTCGTATTTCTTCCCCCATCCCGTCTGCGGATTATCTGATCTGTACAGCAAAAGTCCCTGCGGGGGTCGCAGGGACTTTTGCCGTTTATCCAATTCTGTTTGTTTACTTTCCAGCTAACTGCTTTTCAGCCATTTCAACTAATTTCTTAGTCATATAGCCGCCGACATAGCCGTTCTGTCTAGCTGTCATGTTGCCTTTATCAGCCTGTTCATAGTTTGCTAATCCAAGCTCATTTGCAACTTCAGTTTTTAAACTCTTTAATGCAGGTTTTGCACTAACGTTCATCTTATCTTGTAATGACATGTTTTGTTCACCTCCTATTACATTCCTAGTTTGACTCGCGGGCAGATTATTATGTTATGTAATAATTGGTGATTTTGGCGTCGTTTGGCAAAGCAGTAAATCCAATCGGTGAAGCCGACTTTCTTACAGCCGAAGCTGAATCCGTTCGCCGAACATCTTCTGGATCTTCTGTTTCAGGATCGTATGCTGCGGCGCGGCCAATTCCGGATCTCGCTCAATAATCGTTTTTGCTGCGCGGCGCACTTTTTCGAGAATATCCGCATTTTTGACCAAATCGCTGATGTTTAGCTCAGGCAGACCGTGCTGACGTGTGCCGAAGATCTCGCCGGGACCGCGCAGTTTCAGATCCTCTTCAGCGATCATGAAGCCGTCTTCCGTGCTGCATAAGATCTCATTCCGTTTCTGCGCGATCTGACTGTCGCTACCGGAAACCAAAATGCAATAAGACTGCTCACTGCCTCTTCCGACTCGTCCGCGCAGCTGATGTAACTGCGCAAGGCCGAACCGCTCACAGTTTTCGATCACCATGACCGTTGCGTTGCTGACGTCAATGCCGACTTCGATGACCACCGTCGATACCAGCACATCCAGTTCTCCGCGCTGAAACGACTCCATCACGGCGTCCTTTTCCTGCTGCTTCATGGCTCCGTGCACCAGTCCGATCCGAAGCCGCGGATAGTGCACGCAGAGTTCCTCGTAAACTTCCTGTGCGGATCTACAGTCGATGCTTTCAGATGCTTCGATCAGCGGTGCGACGACATAGGCCTGTCTGCCCTGCTGCACCTGCGCTTGCACAAAGTCATAGATCTTCGGCCTAGCATCCTGATAACGCAGAAAGGTTCGGATCGGTTTTCGTCCCGCCGGCAGAGTATCAATGATGGAGATATCCAGATCCCCGTATAAGATCACTGCCAGCGTCCGCGGGATCGGCGTCGCAGTCATGACCAGCACATTGGGATTTTCGCCTTTGGCATTGAGGACTTCCCTCTGGTTGACACCGAAGCGATGCTGCTCGTCCGTAATAAACAGGCCTGGGTTTTGGAAGATCACATCCGGCTGTAGGATCGCATGCGTACCGATCAGGATGTCGATCTCGCCGGCGGCTAGTGCCGCCAGCAGTTCCTCGCGCTCAACCGCTTTCGTGCTGCCGGACAGCAAAGCGGTGCGAATGCCGAACGGCGCAAAGGAGCGGCTGAGATTGGCATAATGCTGCTTTGCCAGAAGTTCGGTCGGCGCCATCATTGCTACCTGGAAGCCACTCCGAACCGCCTTGTACATCGCAAGCTGCGCCACGGCGGTCTTGCCGGATCCGACATCCCCCTG
>DJPG01000002.1:6438-18539 GCA_002439735.1 Firmicutes bacterium UBA6418
TGCACCAACCGGTTCATCGGTTTCTCCGATTCCAGATCCTGCTCGATCTCCTGCCAGCAGCGCATCTGCCCGGACGTCAGTTGAAACGGAAACCCGGACAAAAATGGCCGCACATCCGCTTCTTTCGCAAAGCGCACGCCCTTTTCTGCAGCGGACGCGCCCTGCTTGATATAGAAGAGACCGGTCTGTAAGATCAACAGTTCCTCAAAGATCATCCGATAACGGCTTTCGAGCACCGGACGCTCCTCACGCGGAAAATGGATGTTCTCGATCGCGTAGGCCGGACTGCACAGATGATAGGTCTCGACCAATTCCGCAGGCAGCCATTCCGTGATCTGGCGGATCGCATCACGTGCCTGCATTTCCCACGTGCGCAGATTGTTCTGCGTCAATCCGTCCGTCAGCGGATAGACCGGCAACAGTCCCCGGATGTCTTTCGGATCTCCCAGCTTATGAAACTCCGGATGTGCCATCTGACGGCGTCCGTTACTGCGCGTGATCTTTCCGAAAAAGGTCATTTGTTCGCCGGGTTTGAAATAGGATTCCAGGTATTTTCCGTTAAAAAACAGCAGCTCCAGACTGCCGGTGTTATCCTCGATCTGCACCTTGAGTAGCCGCCTGCGGCTGTAAGGACTTCCGGCCATTTGCTTACTCATGACCTGTCCGCTTACCAGCACCTCTCTGCCAAACGGCGCAGTCATGATCGGAACCACCGTCCTACGGTCTTCATATCTGCGCGGGAAAAAATGCAGCAGATCTTCGATCGTTTCGATATGCAGTTTTTCGAGGAGCGGCAGTCGTTTTTTGCCGACTCCTTTCAGGATCACAACTTTATCTTGCAGGTTCATAATCTCTGACAACCTCAATGTTTCTTTCTGCGATTTTTTTGGACTTGATGCCGACGATGCGCAAAACCAGATGCCCGCCCTTGTCCGGCAGCATCTTCGAAAGCTGCACCGCCAGATCGTCTAAGATCGCATCCGTCACTTTCTGGATGCTGGCGCCGAACGTAATGATGATATAGAATTCCATGCAATAGCGCGTCGCTTCTTCATAGAATTTCAAATTGGCGGCCGCTTCGCCTGTGGAGATTTTTTGGTTTATGCCGCCAAGCGGCTTTCCTTTTTCGGATGCCAAGGTAACCTTGCCGTCCGTCCGCGCAAGCGCACGCAGAAGTATTTTGGCAAATACGCCATCATTCAGCTTAATATTGCCCAGTGCATCGTTTCGTTCCATTGCCATCCCTGTCCTCACTTTCTCGTCGGATAAATCCCGACATCCCAACAAAGATTTTCTTTCATTATCTTACCACATCTGCGCACAAATTCCTACCAAATTTCATAAGATACTGTGAGGTGCTGATTTATGAGTATGAACAACAACTGCCGCAAGAAGAAATGTTTTCATATATGTCAGGAGACCAAGGATATCGGCTTTGTGCTTCTGGTCTTTGGCGCAGTCACGATCTGCGCGTTTTTCCTCCCGCCAAAAGCCTGGCTGATCCTCCTTGGTATCATCCTGATTCTCTGCGGTTGTGTTCTGATGAAACGCTGAGACAGTTCCATGAAAAAAAGAGCTGCCATCATGACAACTCTCATTTGTTTCCTTTGATTAAAGGGCACGGTTTACTTTGTTGGATCGGATGCATCTTGTGCATACGTTCGCTTTTCTGACTGTACCGTTTTCGTCAGCGATTCTTACAGACTGAATGTTAGCGTTCCATTTTCTTCTTGTACGTCTTACGGAGTGAGAAACGTTGTTTCCGGACACCTGTCCTTTTCCGCAAATTTCACATTTTCTTGACATCTACCGCACCTCCTTTAGTATATTTAAGCCGTAGCATTTTTTCAATTCTGCTTTGTCCGCACTCGAACATTTGATATTATACCATAGCTTTCGCGCGCTTTCAAGCAGAATTTTCTCGTTTTTCAGAGTTTTTCACAGATACCGTTCCGCAAGCGTTAACTCTCCGCTTTCTCGCGTCTGATTCATGTCAATCACGCGCTGGTTGCGGCTTCCGCGAAACAGCAGGCTCAGATCACGCTGTTCCAGCACGAAACGTCCGTCGATCAAAAGGTCAGTCAGATCCAGCAGCTTCTGCACAGCCGACCGGCTTTCGCCGAGCTTTTGCAATTCTTCATAAGTATAACCGGTGTAGACGATCAGATTGAGTCCGCGCTCTTTAATCGCCTCCGCCAGATTACAAAAGGCCTCCGGCTGGCTCATCGGCTCGCCGCCGCTGAACGTCACGCCGTCCAAAAGCGGGTTCTGGTCGATCGCCGCCAGGATTTTTTCCAGACTGCAGTCGGTTCCACCGTTAAAATCATGCGTCGCCGGATTGTGGCAACCCGGGCAGCCGTGCGGACAGCCCTGCGCAAATACCACAAAACGCAGACCCGGACCGTCGACGATCGACTCCCGGATCACGCCTGCCATACGGATCGTATTATAATTGCTCAAATCCTGTTGACACATCATGTTTCACCCTGTCTTTCTCCTCTGCCGCCTTGGCATTGTTCCAGTGATCCATGGTTCCTACCAGATAACCGGTGATTCGACGGATCCTTTCAAATCCGATGTCACTCTCGCCCTCCTTGCGGTGGCACTGCGGGCATTCATTGTCAATGATGCCGGTATACCCGCAGCATGGATCGCGGTCAACCGGATGGTTGATGGATCCGTAGCCAATGCCGCTTTCCTTCATGCAGCGTACGACCTTTTCAAAGGCATCCAGATTCTTGAGCGGATCACCGTCCAACTCGATATAGGAAATATGACCGCCATTGGTCAGCTCATGATACGGTGCTTCCAACCGGATCTTTTCAAATGCGTTAATCGGATAATAAACCGGAATGTGAAAGCTGTTCGTATAGTATTCTCGATCCGTGACGCCCGGGATGATGCCGTACTTTTCTTTATCGATGCGGACGAATCTGCCGGACAGTCCCTCTGCCGGAGTCGCGATCAGCGACCAGTTCAGTCCGCTCTTTCTCGCCTGTTCGTCCAGACGTTTTCTCATATAGCCGACGATCTCAAGCCCCAGATTCTGCGCTTCCACAGACTCACCGTGATGCGCGCCGATCAGCGCCTTGAGACATTCTGCCAGACCAATGAAGCCCACGGTCAGCGTACCGTGCTTGATGACTTCCTCGATGGTATCATCCGGGCCAAGTTTTTCGGAATCCAGCCAGATGCCCTGTCCCATCAGGAACGGGAAGTTTCGGACTTTCTTCTGGGACTGAATCCTATATCTTTCCATCAGCTGTCCCATCGCCAGATCGATCATATTGTCCAGAAGCTCAAAAAACAAATCGACATCGCCCTTCGCCTTGATGGCCAGGCGCGGCAGATTGACGGATGTGAAGCTGAGGTTGCCTCTTCCATAAACGATCTCTCTGGTCGGATCGTAAACGTTGCCGATCACGCGGGTTCTGCATCCCATGTATGCACATTCCGTTTCCGGTCTGCCTTCGACATAGTACTGCCTGTTGAACGGCGCGTCCAGGAACGAGAAGTTCGGGAAGAGTCGCTTGGCAGACACGCGGCAGGCCAGTTTAAACAGATCGTAGTTTGGATCCTCCGGATTATAGTTCACGCCCTCCTTGACCTTAAAGATCTGAATCGGGAAAATCGGAGTTTCGCCGTTTCCAAGCCCGGCTTCGGTTGCCAACATGACGCTTTCCATCACCAGACGACCCTCCGGAGAAGTGTCCGTACCGTAGTTGATGGAGCTGAACGGCACCTGCGCGCCAGCCCTGGAATGCATGGTGTTCAGATTATGAATAAAAGCTTCCATTGCCTGATAGGTTTTTCTTCTGATCTCTTTATCCGCGAACTTTCTGGAGCGCTCCTGCATTTTCTTTGCTTCCGCTTCCGGAACCAGTTTTTTCAGTTCTTCCAGTTCTAGCTCCGCATAGCTGTTATCCCATGCCATACATGGGAATACGCCGTACTCATGCTCGATCTTGCCCGATAACGCTTTCATCCGTTCTACGCCGTCTTCAACATCTTCCAGAAAATCCAGCATCTTGCCGAGATTTGTCACATAGAGGCGCTTATAAGCCTTTTTAACACCCGGCGCCATGCCGTAATCAAAGTTCGGGACAGACTGTCCGCCGTGTTGGTCATTCTGATTGGACTGAATCGCGATGCAGGCAAGCGCTGCGTAGCTCTCGATGTCGTTCGGTTCCCGGAGGTGTCCGTGTCCGGTGGAAAATCCACCCTGCAGGAGTTTGACCAGATCAATCTGGCAACAGGTCATCGTCAGCGTATAGAAGTCCATATCATGAATATGGATATCGCCTGCCTCATGCGCTTTGGAAAATTTCGGATCGATGACATAACTCTTGTAGAACTCCTTCGCACCCTCCGAACCGTATTTGAGCATCGTACCCATGGCGGTATTGCCGTCAATGTTGGCGTTTTCGCGTTTGATCTCGTTTTCTTTTGCTTCCTTAAAGGTCAGATCTTCATAGATCTTCATGAGCTTGGAGTTCATGTTTCTGACTCTGGTACGTTCCGCACGGTAAAGGATGTACTCCTTCGCAGTACGCGCATGACCGTTTTCAATCAAAATCTTTTCGACAGCATCCTGAATCTGCTCGACCGTCGGAATCTGATTGTGACAGACCTCCAGTAAATACAGTTCTACCTGCTTTGCCAGATAAACCGACATTTCCCTGTCTCTTCCGCCTAGTACCTTGGCAGCTTTAAAAATCGCGTCCGCGATTTTATTTACGTCAAAGTCAACGGTTCTTCCATCTCGCTTCACAATTTTTTGAATACTGTCCATACCTCTTCCGTTCCTTTCCGAATCATAAATCAAACACAATATATAGTGGCCGTATATAAAACTTTACTACCAAATGACCTATATGTCAATATCAAACCTTCGTATTTTTTGTATTTTCTCTCATGCTTTACGGCGCAAAAAAGCCGGCATTGTGTAGAAATGCCGACTCTTACGCCATGCATGGTTTTCATGCTTCTTTTATGCTTCCGCGCATCGATACTCACCGCGGAGGATCGACATCAGATGAAGATCCACATACTGCTCGTCTTTCTTGCCGCCGTGACGCATGACGCCTTCATACTGAAAGCCGACTTTCTGATAAAGCTGCGCCGCGATCCGATTGTCCGTAAAATGATCCAGTGTCACCCTCTCGCAGTTCAGCTCATCAAAAGCCAGTTTCAATGCCGCGCGAAGTGCCTCCTCACCCAGACCGCGTCCGCGGATCGCCGGATCTGCGATGTAAATGCGGGTGATGTCCAGTGAATCATAATGATCATCGATATGGCTGATATAGATACGTCCAATCGGTCGATCATCTTCTTTCATGCAGACCGTCAACTGCAGCTTGTCATCCTCTTCCTGCCGGTGTACAAATTCCGTGACAACCTCCTCGTAATCCCGGCCATCGTTCATGGTAAAAAAACGTGTGACCGCCGGCTGCGTCTCCCATTCCGCAAAAAAACTGCAGTCGTCAAAGGTGCTTTCGCGCAGATATATCTGCTTCATTTCGATTTTCTTCACGATGATATCACTTTCCTTTTTTACTGATTCATGGTACAATGTTTCTATAAAATCATTATACAAGAACTTCCGCAAAAAAGCAAATCGAACCGCGAAAAAAACAAAAAGGGGATTGGAATGCGTAATATCAAGATCATAAAAAAGAAACCAGATAGAAAAACAATCATGCTTGTCGTAGTTGCTCTTATGCTTCTGACCGCGCTGATCTTTGCCGGGGTACATTTCCTTCATACCGGCCAAAACGAGGAGCCCTCTCTGGATGAGATCGTTACAAGCAAACTGAATGCCTACCAGACAGATCTGACTGATTCACTGGATTCCTTACAGACCAGCCGCGACGTCGCACAATACCTGCTTTCCTGGGGAAAAAACAAAGGGATCTCCTGCCACATCGACAGTCATGATAACGTTACTTACACACTGAGCGCCACATCCAAGGAGATGAAAGGCCGCAGTCCGGTCATCTTTCTTTGTGAGTATGACGCTTCTGATCTGCAAACCTTTCTGGAGCCGATCTCCGCAGCGCTGACCATCGCCAAGAATACAACGGAGCACGGGAAGGTGCGCATCATCTTTTCACCGTCCGAGGGTATCGGCAACACCGGAGTCTCCGCGCTTCCGGTATCCTGGTTTACAGATCATACGGAAGTCTTCTGCTTGGGAAAATCCGCTTCATCGAAGATTTCCGTGCAGACCGGTGGCTATCTTAAATTCCGTCTTTCGGATCAACTGCATACGCAAAAGGCTTCCTATGATAAAGCCTACCGCGTTTATATCACCGGGCTTCCGTCCGAAAGTCCAGACGACCGTTCCGGCAGCAGCATCAATCCGATCAAACAGCTCGGCAGCGTGCTTGCGAATTTCAAATCAACGTCCCTGCTCTTTGAACTCGCGAATTTTCACGGCGGCAAATCGGCAGATCTGACACCGTCCGGCGCGTCCATGACAGTCGTGATCAACAGCGCAGATGATGCGAGATTTATTAAGAAGATGGATAACGCCCTGGAAAAGTTCTATGACAAATACGCGGATCAATATCCGGACGCGGTTTACGCCTATGAGGAAGTTTCGCTTCCGAAGTTGGTTCTTGCCAAAGAGGACGCAGAAAACATCGTCAGCCTCATGTACACCGCGTTCAACGGAATCTACTACAAGGATGATGACGGTAATGTCATTGCGCTGACTAATATCGGTCGTATCTCTACGAAAAATCGAAAGCTGAAAGTCGAAGTCTCCGTCATGAGTTGCGCACAGGATTATCTTGACGAGATCACTGATGCCTACCGCACGATCTGTGGACTCTGCGACATCCGTTTCTCCGTTCGCACCTCTTTTCCGGTTTATGAAGGCGGCAGCGCCGCGGAGGATCTGCGCACCGAATTCCGAGAGGCATTCCATGCTTATAGCGGAGATTCCAACATGAAAATCAACCCTTCGGCAGAGTTTACGCCTTGCAGCTTGCTGTCGGAAAAGAACAGCAAAATGCCGATCCTATACTGCTCGATCACAGATAAGACCAAAGAAAAACTGACCGGTTCGTTCATCACCTACCTTTCGACCGCACCAAACGCGCAAAAGCCTTAGTTCTGTTTCGACTATCATGTGGCGGGACGCAGCCTTGCTTTGCCGGAAGCTGCTCCCGCTTTTTCAGTTTTCCGGCTTTGCGAAATCGATCTGATCATCCGCTCTCCGGTACTGATAGACCCTGTCTGACAGCCATTCCTGCGGATCGGTTCCCTCCAGATTCGCTTTTAACAGCATGGTCTGTGCCATTTCATAAGAGACTGCCTTTTGCGGCAGCAGCATCATTTCATGGATCGAAGCAGGCAGAATGTACAGGTCGTCCTGCAGCTGCCGCGCAAGTCTGCTGATCCCGGATTTTTCGAGGATTGACGCCGCGCCGAAACAGTATTCGTGATTGGTATAGGCGAACAGCGGCACGCAGACCGGAATCATATGATACGGCATGCGCTGTTTCATCTGCCTGCGGGCGATCTCGAACAATTCTTCTTCCATAAGTCCCATATCCTGCATCATCGAATAGTCGATCACGGCGCTGTATATCTGATGATCCTCTGTCCGCATCATAAGCCGGTAAATGACTGCCAGATCCAGAAAATCCCGATGTGGAAGATTTTTCAGATATTCCGCATTGTGTCTGCGGTTGATGACCTGTAAGATTGCATCCTCTTTTCGCAGCTTCGGACGTTCAGACGCTTCGGTCAGAATATCCGGTGCCGGATATTCTGCGATCGTTCCGGCGATAAACGCCAGCACGCGTTCAAGTTCGGCTCCATTTTGGATCAGCTGATAGAATGGCTCAAAGTACAGAACCGGCAGCATCGCAAGGCCTTGCTGCTGCGCCGGCAGCTCGGGTATAAAGCCCTCCATCACGCGGTTTATTTTCGGCACATTTTCCACACGGATCGTGCAGTCTGAAAACTGCGGCGGCAGATAGCCGATCAGCTTCTCAACGACTTCCTTTTTGAATTCTTCATATGACAGCATCTTCTTATCCTCCTCCTTTTTGCGCCCGACGTCTGCACGAACACGCATGCATACAGCACTTTCATAAAACTTACATAAAAACGAAAAACCACCCATGGGACACGGGCGCCGCAAATGCAGCCAACATGTTTCCCTTGGATGGCTTTTATCATAGAATGATTTCCGCTTAAATTCAACATTTTTTGCAAATAATGTAATATTTTAGACTTTTTCCGTCGTATTTCAGTCGTTTTTTGTATCTTCGATTTTTTATGCTGCATCTGAACTTCATCCAGAGAATATACAGATGAAATTTGGAAGCAAAAAACGGTGGGACTGCCGCACCGTTAATAAAACTAGAATATGGCGGTTCCTCCTTACGATTCATTTGTGCCAAGGCCGCTCAAAGCCCTTTGCGTCATCAGCGCCTGCCTGCTTCGATGGCTTCATTCCGGTAACACTGCCGGGCAGATCGTCCAGTACGCCGACAGGTGGCACCTTGCCCCGAAACGGCTGATGCGTGATCCGGCGGTAGAGCAACCCGCCGCCAAGGACCGCCAAGATCAATAAGGCCAACCAGTTTTCCAGGATAAAATGTAAGACTCTCTCCATACCGCACCGTTCCTTTCGTCAAAGCAAAATACTTGTATTGTCACTGTATACTTCTTCCAATGCGCAGGCTGCGGGAGCACCGCTTCCATGTGCACGCGCACTTGTTCCGGCGGCCAGTTTTCACTGGACATATGCGCAACGCAGAAATCGATCAGCTGTTCCTTGCTGCTGTACGTAAACGTTCCGTCGCTGTAGCACCACTTGCAATATTCCTCATGAAAATCGCCGTCCGGCTCCCTGCTGGTCGTCGCATCTTCCAGCGGCATTCCGCAGCACTGGCAGGCAAGCTGCCGCGGCGTTCCCAAGATCGTATTGATCGAAACGTCGAACAGTCTCGACAGTAGTTTTAAGGTTTCGTTTCCATTGTCTCATTTCCCTCTCTAAGACCATCATACCTGTTCTGCGCACCATATGCAAGCAACTGTCTGTTGCCCTATGATCCGTGTCCTGGCCTACACTCTTTCCAGCCCCAAGGCTTCAAAGTATTCGTCGCTGTATGCGATCTTGCTGTCATCAAAGGAATCTTGGATCTGTTTTACATAACGGTAAGGCTGCTCCATCGGAGAAAGATTGAACTCCTGCGCAAGGAAACACAGCAGCTTTTGCTGTTCGTCCGTGCGAAGTTTCGCTTCTTCCTGCAGATGCTGCCGGAACTGTTCCTCGCTCATCCACGCGATCTGCTCGATCGGATTTGCAGAACCGCAAGCAAGGATCAGCCGTAAAAAGTCCGAAAAAGACTCCGCCAAAGGATAAACAAAACGTTCCGCACAGGTTTCGGGATCACAGGCAAAGACCATATCTCCGTAGGGCTCAAGAAAACAGTACAGGATGCTGTCCTCAAAGCCGATCGCTTGTGCATTGACGGGATAGCAAAAATAGGAGAAGTCATCCTCCCTTTGTTTAAGGCAGAGTAAGCTGCCATCGATCTGCAACTCTTTATACTTTTCGTAAATCTCTGTCATCTATATGCTCTCCCATCTTCCGTAAATCCCCGATACACTATTTTTTTGACAGCAAACAAATGCACTCTGTGTGCTTGGTCATCGGGAAATTGTCAAACGGCTTCAAATAGACGCATCGGTATCCGTAGTATTCGAAATACATCAGGTTCTGGGCCAGCGTCTTCGGATTGCAGGAGACGTAGACCAACTCCGGTACCCCGTAGGAAATGATCTTGTCCAGCGCTTTTGGCTGAATGCCGACACGCGGCGGGTCGACGACGATCACATCCGGTTTCTGCTCCACGGTCTTGAGTGCCTCAAAGACATCACCCGCCAAGAAATCACAATTTGTCAGACCGTTGAGCGCCGCGTTTTGCTTGGCTGCCGCCACTGCTTCTTCTACCAGCTCGATGCCCAGTACTTCTTTGGCCTTGAGCGCGAGGATCTGACTGATCGTGCCGGTCCCACAGTAAAGGTCGAAAGCGGATTTCCCCTCAAACGACGGTACCAGCGCCAGCGCCTCGCTGTACAGACGCTCCGCCGCCTCCACGTTCGTCTGGAAAAAGGAAAATGCGCTGACCTTAAAGTTCAGGTTCAGGATCCTTTCCATATAGTAATCGCGGCCCCAAAGCACGCGCAGTTCCTCGCAGATGACCGCATCTGCCAGACTGTCGTTCATCGTGCGCAGCACGCCGACTACCTGATGCTCCAGCGGGAGCGTCGTGATCCTGTCCACAAATGCCGCCTCATCAAAACCATTCTCCGAAGAAGTCACGATATTCACCAGAAGCTCTCCGGTGCGCACACCGCGGCGCAGGATCAGATTGCGCAGCAGACCCTTGTGGCTCTTTTTGTGATAAAACGCGTAGCCGCGTTCCTCGCAGAACTGCAGCACTGCTTTCAATACCGTATTAAAATCCGGATGGACCAGCTGACATGCGTCCACCGTTACGATCGACATGAAGTTCTTCTTGCGGTGCATGCCGAGTGCCAGCGGCCCGTCTTTCACAAAATCACCGAAGGTATATTCCATTTTATTACGGTATGCATACGGTGTTGGACATCCCTCAATCGCGTCGATGCGCGCAGGATGCACATTCTTTTCCTCGAGCAGGCGACGAACCTCACGCTCCTTTTCCGCAAGCTGCTGCTCGTAAGGCACGCCCTGATAAATACAACCGCCGCAGTACTCGCTGTGCGGGCAGGCCGGTCTCATTTCCTTAAAATCTTCCATATTTATCATAAAACTCCTTCTTGTATTCGAGGAATCGATCTTCTTCGATCGCCGTGCGGATCTTCTTCATCAGATTAACGAGGAAATACAGGTTGTGGTTGGACAGCAGCATCGCCGAAAGCATCTCGTCCGCCTTATATAAATGCCGGAGATAAGCTTTGGAATAGTTGCGGCAGGTGTAGCAATCACATTCTTTGTCCAGCGGCTCCCAGTCACGCTCATACTTTGCGTTCTTGATGTTCACGCGGCCATGGGAGGTCATCGCCAGCCCGTGTCTGGCGATGCGGGTCGGAAGCACACAGTCTGCCATATCGATGCCACGCTCCACGCTCTCAAACAGATAGTCCGGACTGCCGACACCCATGTTGTAGCGCGGTTTTTCCTTCGGCAGCAGCTCCACACAGTCATCCAGCATGTCCAAAAACAGTTCTTTCGGCTCGCCAACCGAAAGTCCGCCGATCGAGTAACCCGGAAGATCCAGATCTACGATCGCCGCTGCGCTTTCCTTACGCAGATCTTTGTAGAAGCCGCCCTGCATAATACCGAACAGCGACTGCCGCTCCCAGTCCTGATGATAGTCCTTGCAGCGCTTGAGCCACCGGGTCGTCCGCTGCAGCGAATCCTTGACATAACGCCGGTCTGCCGGATACGGCGCGCATTCGTCGAACGCCATGATGATATCCGCGCCGAGCGCATTTTGGATCTCGATGGATTTTTCCGGAGAGATCATATGAGCCGATCCGTCGATATGCGAGCGGAACCTGACGCCCTCCTCGGTGATCTTGCGCAGTTTGCCTAAGGAAAATACCTGGAAACCGCCGCTGTCGGTCAGCATGGCCCTGTCCCAGTTCATAAATCTGTGTAGACCGCCGGCCTCTTTGACGATCTCGTGCCCTGGCCTTAAATACAGATGATAGGTGTTGGCAAGGATGATCTCTGCCCCCATCTCCTTGACCTCTTCCGGCCGCATGGCCTTGACCGTCGCCTGTGTGCCGACCGGCATGAAAACCGGCGTCTGGATATCGCCGTGCGGCGTATGAATCACGCCACGCCGCGCGCGCGTTCTCGCATCGGTCTTAAGCAGTTCAAAACGGATTGCATGTTTCATATTCTTCGTTTCGTGTCCTTTGATTCCGCGGACACCCTCCTTGTTTCTTAATCAGAAATATTTTAGCATAAATTCAAAAAAAGTAGTAGCATTTTTTTGTATCCTGTAGTATAATACTTCTTGCAGTCGTTCCGAAAGTAAAATGCAGACATGACATGCTACCGTGGCTCAGTCGGTAGAGCAGCT
>DJPG01000002.1:18585-25392 GCA_002439735.1 Firmicutes bacterium UBA6418
TTCGTAATCAGCAGGTCGCCGGTTCGAATCCGGCCGGTAGCTCCAAGAAGCGCTTCATGAAATTCATGAATGCGCTTTTTTCTTTGCCGGAAGCAAAGAAAAAAACCGCGCCTCCAAGGACGCGGCGATACTTCTGCCTACTCGGATTTTTGGCGAAGCCTTGCAAAACTCTCTGCCACATTTTCATGGACTACATCTTTGGGCTCGAATTTGGTCAGGTGCAATGCCAGCTGTAGCATCACACCGATGCCGAAAACGGCAAGTACGGTTCCCAGACCGATCGGTCCTCCCAGACGCCACCCGGCAAACAGTACAACAGCCAGGATCAGAATGTTGACCGCGCCGATCGGGATCCTTCGTATCCGTCTGCTGCAGGCAAGCAGCAACGAATCACGCGGACCGCAGCAGAGACCGGCTTTCATATAGAGAACCTGTGACAGCCCCATAACGAAGAAACCGATCAGCATCATGCCGATACCTGCCCAGATATTTTCCTGAGCAGGAACAAGGTCGAGCCAGTTTAAAAAATCGACCGTCTTTCCGACAAGAATAGCATCCAGGATCGTCCCGATGCCGATGTGCTCTTTCAGCAGCAGATCGATGAGGATCAAAAGCACAGACACACCGATGGACGCAGTCCCATATAAGATCCCAAAGGTTTCGGAAAGGCCAAGATTCAATGCGTCCCAAGGTGCTACGCCGATGTTGGCCTGTATGGTCAGATAGACTCCGGCGCCGAAGCAGATGAGCCCGATCGCCGCAAGCAAAGTTTTTTTCAGTAATTCAATCATATGATGTATCTCCTTTTACGTGTCTGCTTATCCTTGTGCTTCCGATCCGTTGACGTATTCGCAGTAAATATGGATCGGGCAGACATCGCATTTCGGTTTGCGGGCGTCACAGCACTGTCTGCCGTGAAAAATCAGGCAGTGGTGCGTGCTAGACCAGCGATCTTCTGGAATCCGCTCCATGAGAGAAAGTTCGGTTCTGAGCACGTCTTTTTCATGCACCAACCCGATGCGGTTGGCCACGCGGAACACATGCGTGTCGACCGCGATCCGCGGTTGTCCGAAACCGACCGAAAGCACCACGTTCGCCGTCTTGCGCCCAACACCCGGCAAACTGACCAACGCCTCATAGTCATCCGGCACCTCGCCGCCGAAGTCGCCGCACAGCTTCTGCGCCATGGCGACGATGTTCTTTGATTTTGTCTTATACATACCGATCCGCTTGATGAACTCTGCCACGTCTTCCGGATCCGCTTCTGCCAGAGCCTGCGGCGTCGGATACCGGGCGAACAGCGCCGGCGTCACCTGGTTCACGGACTTGTCCGTGGTCTGCGCGGATAAAGCGACTGCTGTAATCAGTTGGAATACGTTCTGATGATGCAGCGCGCATTCGGCCTCCGGATAAGCAGCTTCCAAAAGATCCAAAATCTCCGGGATCTTATTTTTATCAATCATTTTACACCCCTCGTTCTTGACTTTTTCCTATATAAAATGTTAAAATTGTATACAATTCGGTTCCTATCCTCCAAGATAGGAACTCACATAAAATTCCCTGTCTTGGAGGAAGGTTCTGCCTTATGTTGCGTTTAGATTTTTTAAGTAATGATTATCAGGATACCAAATCGCCGATTGAAAAAACAACCGATGCCATTGCCGTTGAAATTCTCACCGGAATTCTGCGCCCGGGTAAGCATCTGGTCGAACAGCAGCTCTGTGAGCGGTATCAACTCAGCCGAACTCCAGTTCGTGAAGTACTCAAGAATCTGGAGATTCTCGGACTCATTGAACTGATTCCCAATCGTGGTGCTATCGTCTGCGGTCTGCCGGCTTCTACTGTTGATGACCTTTTCTACATGAAAGCCCTCCTCTACCCGCAGTGCGTCCGCTGGGCAGTGGAACGCATCACGCCGGAAGAATTCTCCATGCTGGAAGAAACTTTCGCGTTCATGGAGTTTTATACCGCCACGGACGACATCGAAAAAATGCAAAAGATTAACCGTGGCTTTGATGCGATCATTTATAATGCCTGCCACAATCACGAAATGGAGTCTGCGCTCCTGCGCTACGATTTTTTTATCCGCTACGCCAATGCCGATGTCAAATATCCGATCAACTATCTTTCGACGGTATTGGAAGAACATCGGGCAATTTTTGACGCGTTCCGCACCCGCAATCCGGAAGCCGGACAGGACGCGGCACAGGCGCATGCGTTCCGCTCCATGCTGCGGCGCAAATAGAACCGATCAGCCTAAAATCCCCAAATGTTCCAGAAGGATCTTTCCTCCGATCAGGATCAGAATGATACCGCCGGTCAGGGTTGCCTTCGCTTCATATTTCGCACCGAACTTATGTCCGACGAACACGCCTGCCGCAGAGAGCACAAAGGTTGTACCGCCAATCAGCGTGATAGCGGAAATGATCCGCACCCGCAGAAACGCGAATGAAATGCCGACTGCTAACGCGTCGATACTGGTCGCGATCGCCAACAGCAGGAGTTCTTTGATATCCAGTCCGGATTCTCCGGATGGACAGACCTTTTCTTTTTTCTTGCCGACCACATCCCAGATCATCTTTCCGCCGATAAACGCCAGCAGTACAAACGCGATCCAGTGATCAAAGCTTGTGATGTAGGTCTCAAACTGTCTGCCGAGCAGCCACCCCAGAAACGGCATCAAAGCCTGAAAGCCGCCGAAAAATAGCGCAATTACAAGCATCTGCGGCTTGTTTAGCTTGCGCATGTTCAGTCCCTTGCAGATCGCAACCGCAAAGGCATCCATGGAAAGCCCAACTCCAATCATAAAAATCTCAAAAAATCCCATTTTCGCTTCTCCGTTCTGCCATGTATTCACGGCATCCATGGTGTCAAAAAAATATTCTTCTATGGAATCCATAGAAGAATATTTTATCATATGCCTTTAAAAAAGGCAAGGCTTGCGAATTTGTGTTTGCGCTCTAAACCCTAGGATCGAAAGAGCAATTGCTCTCCGTCACTGTCAATGGTCACATGTCCGCCATCAATCAAATCGCCGCGGATGATCATCGATGCCAGTTCATTTTCAACATGTTTCTGCAAATACCGCTTGATTGGTCTTGCGCCGTACTGCGGATCATAAGACTCTTTCGCAATCAGTTCCTTAGCCGCATCCGTCATCGTCAGCGTCATTTCTCTGTCTGCCAGTCTCTTCTCAATACCTTTGAACGCAAGGTCAATGATCTTCTTAACCTGTTCCAACGTCAACGCGCTGAATACGATGATATCATCCACACGATTGAGGAATTCCGGCCGGAAATAGTTCTTCAGTTCGCCGGTGACCTTTTCCTTGACTTCTTCCGGAATGTAGCCTTCCTGATTCATGTTCTCAATCAGCTCACTGCTGCCGATATTCGAAGTCATGATGATAATCGTGTTCTTGAAGTCTACGGTTCTGCCTTGATTATCCGTCAGCCGACCATCGTCCAAAAGCTGTAACAGGATGTTGAATACATCCGGATGTGCCTTTTCGATCTCATCAAACAGGACGACACTGTACGGTTTCCGTCTGACCGCTTCGGTCAACTGTCCGCCTTCATCGTATCCGACATATCCAGGAGGCGCTCCAACCAGTCTGGAGACAGAATGTTTCTCCATGTACTCCGACATATCGATACGGATCATATTCCGTTCGGTATCAAACAGAGCCTCGGACAATGCCTTAGCCAGTTCGGTCTTTCCAACGCCCGTAGGTCCCAGGAAAATAAACGAGCCGATCGGTCTGTTCTCGTCTTTGAGACCTGCTCTTGCCCGGAGGATCGCTTCGGATACCGCAGTGACCGCCTCGTTCTGACCGACCACTCTCTGATGCAGGATCTCCGGCAGCTTCAGCAGTTTCTCGCGTTCGGTTTCGACCAGTTTGCTTACCGGAATTCCGGTCCAGGAAGAAATGACCTCCGCGATTTCTTCTTCGTTAACCTCTTCTTTCAAAAGTCTCGCTTCACCGCCGTCAACACTGTCCGCCTTCTGCTTTTCTTCTTCCAGCTTCTTTTCCAACTCAGGCAGCGTGCCGTATTTCAACTGTGCCAGCTTTTCGAGATCGTAGTTTCTCTCTGCCTCTTCCATCTGATGCTTGACTTCTTCGATTTGCTGTTTGGTTCCCTTGACTTCCGAGATCGCTTTTTTCTCGTTTTCCCATTGAGCACGCATGGAAGCATCTTCTTCCTTTAAAGCAGCCAATTCCTTCTCCAGGGTAGCAAGTCTGGCTGCAGAAGCCTTGTCGGTTTCCTTGCCGAGTGCCTGTTTCTCGATTTCCAACTGCATGATCTTTCTAGATATCTCATCCAGTTCTGCAGGCATACTGTCAATCTCGGTACGAATTCTGGCTGCCGCCTCATCCATCAGGTCGATTGCTTTATCCGGCAGAAACCGGTCGCTAATGTAACGATCGGAAAGCGTCGCGCAGGCAATCAGCGCGCCGTCGGTGATCCGGACACCGTGGTGAATCTCAAACCGTTCTTTCAGCCCTCTGAGGATTGAAATGGTGTCTTCCACGGATGGCTGATCAACCAAAACCTTCTGGAATCTTCTTTCCAGTGCGGCATCCTTTTCAATGTATTTGCGGTACTCGTCCAAAGTCGTTGCGCCGATGCAGTGCAGTTCACCTCTGGCCAGCTTCGGCTTCAAGAGGTTGCCTGCATCCATGGAGCCCTCGGTTCTGCCAGCTCCAACAATATTGTGGATCTCATCGATAAACAGAATGATTCTGCCCTCCGATTTTTCGACTTCATTCAAGACGGCTTTCAGTCTCTCTTCAAACTCGCCCCGGAACTTCGCGCCTGCGATCAGCGCACCCATATCCAACGCGAAGATCGTCTTGTCCTTCAAGCCCTCCGGCACGTCTCCGTTTAAGATACGCTGAGCCAGACCTTCTACGACTGCAGTTTTGCCGACGCCAGGTTCGCCGATCAGCACCGGGTTGTTCTTGGTCCTCCTGGAAAGAATTTGGATCGCATGCCGGATCTCGGCATCACGACCGATGACCGGATCCAATTTTCCGTCTCTCGCCATTTCCACCAGGTCACGACCGTATTTGTTCAATGCGTCGTAATTATCTTCCGGATTCTGGCTGGTCACTCTCTGATTTCCCCTGACTTTCGAGAGTGCTTCTAAGAATTTATTCTTATTGATATTATATTTCGCGAAAATCTTCGCGCTCGGAGTTCCCTTTTCCTCCAGTAGCGCAAGATACAAATGTTCCACACTGACATATTCATCTTTGAACTCTTCCGCGATTTTTTCCGCACGCATCAAAAGCTGTGAAAGTCTTCTGGAAGAATACATATTATCTGCATTCCCGGAAACCTTTGGCAGCTTCTCCAACTGTTCTTCCACGTCCGCAATGACCGCGGTCGCATCGACATTCATGTACTTAAGCAGCTTCGGAATCAGTCCGTCTTTCTGCATCAGGAGCGCCATGTGCAGGTGCTCACCATCAAGCATCTGATGTCCCTCGGAAATTGCGATGTTCTGGCAGTCCATGACAGCCTGCTGCGCATTCTGCGTATATTTTTCAATGTTCATATCATCACCCCTATTCCATCAAAACATAAACATTTTTATCCGGGTTTTATTCCGTTTCATCGTTCGGACACTCTTAGCATGTCCTCATAATTCTGTATATACCCATTGTACACCCATTCAAACGCAAAGTAAAGAAAAATTTAGCACTCTTTTGATAGAGTGCTAATTTTTTATGCTTCCTTCATCCTTATCCACTGATCTCGTTGAAAAACTGCGCAGAAAAGTCATCCGAACCCTGCAGGACGCTGTGATTCGCCCCGCCGCCGTTCACGCTCTTTTCCAAAATTCCGAGAAACTGATCCTCGGCGTCCAAAATATCCATGACGGAAAGGTCATAACCCAGTCTCTGCGCGATCCTGCAAAATTCCCGATATGGCTGCTCGCTCTCTCCGGAATCGAGAAATTCCTGCCTAATGCTCGGATCTTTCCGGGCGTTTTCTCGTTCTCGCTTGAAGCTTTCATGGTTTTATCCCAGCAGCAGGTTCAGCAACATATCGCAAGCCGGACTGATGATCTTCGACGGGATGTTAAAAATGATCAGGATCAGCAGGATCGGCTGTCCATACTGATAGATTTTCCAGTACCAATCATATCTTTCCAGCCGGAAGATCTGCGTCACAACGCCGAAACCGTCCAGCGGCGGTACCGGGATCAAATTGAACAGCATCAGGACTAGATTGATGTAGACAATATAAAGTAACAGCTGCAGCAAAATCTGTCCGGCTCCCTGATAAAAGTCATAGCTCATGTGGTCTGCCGCGAAGCGGACAAGCAACGCGAACACGACTGCCAGCAGCAGGTTTGTTGCTACGCCTGCCAGAGATACCAGCAGTTCCCCGCTTCTGCGATTTTTATAATATCTCGGGTCGATCTCTACCGGAACACCCCATCCGAAGCCGATGAACAGTAACGTCAAGAATCCGACCGGATCAATGTGTGCCAGCGGGTTTAATGTGACTCTTCCCTGCATCTTTGGCGTCGGATCACCCAATTTATAGGAAACCAGCGCATGCGCAGCCTCATGAAACGACAGTCCGATGATGATGCCCGGCAAAATCAGCAGTTTGGTATAAAACCACTCCCCGACAGACATCTGGTTCTCCATAATGGATTCGGCAGCCATGATCACCAACAGGATCAAAATAACCGGGTTGATATTTTGAAAAAAATCAGAGATTCTTTTTCTCATTCGTGTTGTTTCCTTTCGCATAATTGTCTTGCAGGTTCTTTTCCCGCTTTCAGAAG
>DJPG01000096.1:0-7771 GCA_002439735.1 Firmicutes bacterium UBA6418
AATTACAACAACGGATTGGGTTCCCACGGCTATCAGACGTTGGCACAGGGCATCCAGAATTCCTGCAACTACTATTTCTACTGCATCGGTACCGGCATCGACTGGAATACGGAAACCAGTCTGGGTTACGACATTACCGTCGAAGATATCATGAAAGTCGCCTCCGAGTTCGGACTGGGTGAAAAGACAGGCATTGAGCTTTATGAAACGACCACACCGCTTGCTTCCAAGGAGCGGAAGATGAGCAGCATGAAGAGCTCCCTTTGGAGCTATCTGTATTACAACAGTACCAAATACTGGCCGAAGTCGACCTATAACGACGAAGACAAGCTCCGTGCCGAGATTGATACGATCACCGGTTGGATCAAAGAAAACCCATCCAGGGGTGAGATCATCAACCGTATGAAGTCCAAAACCACCGTTAAGGCTTCTAAGGTGGAAACTCTGACCGATATCTGCAAATATTCCTATTTTGAACAGGCAAAATGGACTTACGGTGATGAATTCAACATCGCTATCGGACAGGGAGATAACGCCTATACGCCGTTGCAAATGGCAAGCTATGTAGCCACCTTGGGCAATGGCGGCAAAAAAAATCAGGTTTCCATCATCAAAGGTATTGAGGGTGAAGGGCAGCGTAAAAAAGCCAAGGCAACGCAGATCGATGTCTCACAGAGCGATTTGAATCATGTTTTGGAGGGCATGCGTCTGGTAACAAAGCGCGGTACGCTGGCAAGTACTTTCAGCAATTTTCCGATTGAAGTTGCCGGCAAGACCGGTACGGCGCAGCGTGATGGCTATATCAATCCGAAGGATGAAGTCGCTTATGTCAAGCGCCATCTCGGCAGCATCGCGCCGGGCATTTCCTGGAGCCAGGTGGAGAAGATGATGGCCAAGATGATGAAAGAAGATCCGGAAAAATATCCGACCGAAAACGATACGGTGGATGAAGCGCTGATCAAAGTCAGCAATAAAAAAGTCACCTATGAGAAGATCAATCAGTATAAGGATACCTATGATCACTTCGCGTGGACGATCACGCTCGCGCCTGCGGACGATCCGAAGATTGCGGTCGTCGTCCTGCTGGTACAGGGCGGTGTTTCTTTCAACGCCGCGCCGGTAGCCAGAGAGATCATCGGCGATTACCTGCAGGTCGATACCACGACCAAGACACTGGACTTTTCAACGAAAATGAGCGGATAAGAGTCAGAGCACGCGGCCGGAAACGGCCGACACCATTTGAAATTTACGAAAGAAGGAAGGAGGAGCCATGGGAACATCAATCGTCATCGCCTCGGGAAAAGGCGGAACCGGCAAAACCATGGTTTCGGCCAATCTGGGAGCAACGCTCTCCCGGCTTGGTCACCAAGTTATCGTCATAGATATGGATACCGGTCTTCGGAATCTGGACCTGTATCTGGGATTAGAAAACAATGTTGTATATGATGTCAACGACGTGATGCACGGCGTATGCCGAATCAAGCAGGCCATCATCCGGGACAAGAGCTTTCCGGGATTGAACTTTATGGCGGCTTCGCCGAAGCGCTCCGATGGGGAGATCACACCGCTGCATATGAAAGTCTTGTGTGACAAGCTGAAGGAAATGTTTGATTTTGTGATCATCGACGCGCCTGCGGGCATGAACGAGGACTTTCTGATTTCTATCGGCGGGGCGGATCATATCATTCTGATCATCAATCCTGAGATTGCGTCCATGCGAGACGGAGAAATGGTGACTGCGTTTCTGCGTGAAAACGGCGGTAGCTATGAGGTGCATTATCTGATCAACAAGATGAATCTGAAGCTGATGCGCGCGGGACTTGCGCCATCCATGGAAGAAGTCACACGCGGCATTCGCGGACAGGTTCTGGGTCTGATCCCTTATGATGAGAACATACATATTTCCACCAATCTGGGTGTTCCGATCGCATTCATGCCGGAAAGCCCGATCGCGCAGAACTTTCAACGTATCGCTGAACGCGTGGAGGAACTGTAGACCACGCGCAATGCGGCACACAGAAAAAGACTTCTTTGGTTGGCAGACGGCCGCACGAAAGAAGTCTTTTTTTCATGTAAACGCAGAGAGCGAGCAATGCTGCGCTATGCTAGAAATTGATCGCCTTGCTGTTGACACCGACGTTGACGATGATGCCGACGGAGATCATGCTGGCGATGACGGAGGTACCACCGCCGGAAAGGAACGGCAAGGTGATGCCGGTAACCGGCATCAGCCCCATCGTCATAGCGATGTTTTCGAATATCTGGAACAGGAACATACCTAAAAAGCCGATGACGATCAGGGCACCGTACAGATCGACAGAATCACGGATGATTCTGGTAAAACGGATCAGCAGGAAGGCGTAAACCAGAATGGTGACGACTCCGCCGAGAAAACCGAGTTCTTCCACAACAACGGAAAAGATGAAGTCTGACTGCTGAACCGGGATGAAGTCCAGGCTCTTCTGCGTCCCCTGAAAGAGACCTTTTCCGAAGAATCCACCCGAACCCATAGCCACCTTGGACTGCCAGACCTGATAGTTGCCGGACAGACTGAGGTTATCCGGGTGGAGAAACGCTTCGATTCGTTCTTTCTGGTAATCATCAAGGAATTTATAGACGATCGGCACTGCGGCCAGACAGGCCAGCGCGCACTGGAAAAAGAGCTTATAGTCAATGCCGGCGAAAAATACCATGAAGATCCACATCACAATATAGACCAGAGCGCTCCCCAGGTCTTCTTTGAGGACAATCACGATGATCGGAGCCGCCATGAGGAAAGCCTTGAATACGCCCGTGAATTTATTCAGCTCCTCCCGGTGCTCAGACAGGTAGCCTGCCATGATCAGCACGAAGAGAATCTTGACGAATTCCGATGGCTGCAGCGTTGTGAAACCGAGATTGATCCAGGCACGGGAACCGTAGTTCTCCTGACCCAGTCCCGGGATGTAAACCGTGAGCAGGAATAGAACCGCGCCTATATAGAGGAATTTTTCCAGACCGATAAAGAAACGATAGTCCAGATTCTGAATGAACAGCAGAATGCCAAACCCCAGGAGGTAGGCAACCGCCTGGATCAGAACCGGCCTTGCCAGGGCGAAGCCGCCGTCATAAACGGTGCTTTCCAGCATGGTTAAACTCAAAACACCCAGTAAACCTACACAGATTAAGATATATTTGTCGATGTTTGCTAACGGATTAAAAAATTTGTTCATTACTTGCCTTTCTACTCCTTGACATTTTGTTGCCAAAAACATTATAATATATATTGTATGGATATATCAAGATTTAATTATGTAATGCATTTTGATTTATAAATTTTCATGCAAACTTTCATGCAACCATATTCTAAACGATAAAGGGTAAAAGTGCGCATAACGAAATACAGATTTTTATGCACACATGCCGCTCACGCATGAGCGACGCTCCGCAAGGTGCTTTTATCGTTCTTCCGGCAGTATTGAGACGATATTGCCTACGTAATAGAAAAATGAAAAGAAAAAACTGAATAAGAGGGAGGTGCTGCAATGGGCCCAATGATAATTAAAATTATAGTTGCGGTGATTGTACTGGCAATCGGCGCATTGATCGGATATATATATCGAAAAAATGTGGGCGAAAAGGCGATCGGAAGCGCAGAACAAAAAGCGCGGAATCTGATCCTGGACGCGGAAAATAAATCCGAAAGCATGAAAAAAGAAGCGATTCTGGAGGCAAAGGAAGAAGCACACAGAGTCCGGAGCGAAGCGGAACGTGACGCGAGAGAAAGACGTTCCGAGATCCAGCGTTCCGAAAGAAGACTGATCCAAAAGGAAGAATCCATGGATCGGAAACTTGAGAATATTGAAAGAAAAGAAGAAAGCATTACACAAAAAGAACAGGCGATTATTAACAGACAGAAAGAGTTAGAACTTGTTATAGCCAAGCAGATGGAAGAACTGGAGCGAATTTCCGGTTATACGGTGGATGAGGCAAAGTCGATCCTGCTTGCCAACACCGAAAAGGAAGTGCGCCACGAAGCCTCCATCATGATCAAGGATATCGAGACCAAAGCCAAAGAAGAAGCGGACAAGAAGGCAAAATATATCATCACCAACGCCATCCAGCGATGCGCGGCGGATCACGTCGCGGAAAGCACGGTATCCGTCGTCTCACTTCCGAACGACGAGATGAAAGGCCGAATCATTGGTCGTGAGGGTCGGAACATTCGCGCGATTGAAACTCTGACCGGCGTGGATCTGATCATCGACGATACACCGGAGGCTGTCATCTTATCCGGCTTTGATCCGGTCAGAAGGGAGATCGCGCGCATCGCGCTCGAAAAGCTGATCGTAGACGGTCGTATTCATCCGGCCAGGATCGAAGAAATGGTCGAAAAAGCGACCAAGGAAGTTAATGCCATCATCAAGGAAGAGGGCGAACAGGCAACCTTCGAGGTCGGTATCCACAATCTGCATCCGGAGTTGGTCAAGATCCTGGGCAGACTGAAATACAGAACCTCCTACGGCCAGAATGTACTCAAGCATTCCGTAGAGGTCGCGCATCTTGCAGGTCTGATGGCGGGCGAGCTGGGACTGGACGTCAAACTGGCAAAGAGAGCTGGCTTGCTACATGATATCGGCAAGGCGCTCGACCATGAATATGAGGGTACGCACGTCGATATCGGTATTGAGATTCTGCGTAAGTACAAGGAGTCCGAAGCGGTCATCAACGGCATGGCGGCGCACCACGGTGATTATGAACCGAAGAATATGGAAGCGGTTCTGATCGCGGCAGCTGACGCGCTTTCGGCGGCAAGACCAGGCGCGAGACGTGAAACGCTTGACGCCTACATCAAGCGTCTGGAAAAACTCGAAGAGATCGCCAACACGACACCGGGTGTCGAAAAATCTTTTGCGATCCAGGCGGGCAGAGAAATCCGTATCATTGCCAAGCCGGAGGAGGTCAATGACGAAGAAATCGTTTTCCTGGCAAGAGAAATTTCCAAAAAGATCGAATCCGAACTGGAATATCCGGGACAGATCAAGGTCAATGTTGTCAGAGAAACCAGAGCGATCGACTACGCGAAGTAGGCTTTCAAAAGGTAAAAACAGAGGCAGAGCAATCTGCCTCTATCGTTATGTATAAGGGAATCAACAAGGTATAGAGAGATAACAGGTAAAATGACAGAACAAATTTTGGGGAACAATTTCAGTGCGATCAACCGGAATTTTTACCGCAAACTGATGATGGTCGGCATTCCGATGGTCATCCAGCAGGTGATTGCGGTCACGTTGAATCTTGCGGACACGATCATGGTCGGTAAGGTCGGTGAAAATGCGTTGGCGGCGGTTGGCGCGGCAAATCAGATTTATTTTATCTTCGGCGTTGTGCTGTTTGGCGTGTTCAGCGGCGCGGCTGTACACGCCGTGCAGTACTGGGGCATTCGGGACATTGTCAGCTTGCGCAGGATCATCGGCATCGACTATACGGTCTGCCTGGCGCTTGCGGTTCCGGTGATCTTTTTTGTCTATCTCACGGCGCCGTTTTTGATTGGTCTGTTCGCGGATGAGGCAGAAGTGATCACACTGGGAACGGATTATCTGCGCATTGCCTGCTTTTCCTATCTGTTTTCGGGATTGACTTTCGTCATCGCCTATAATTCGAGAGCAATCCAGGATGTTACGGTGCCGACCATCATCAATGGCTGCGCGATTCTGATCAATATTACATTCAACTACCTGTTGATCTACGGAAAATGCGGCTTTCCGAAGCTTGGCGTGGAGGGCGCGGCAATCGCGACCTTGCTGGCGCGTGTGCTGGAATGTATCGCGATGCACCTTTCCATCTATCTGCGCAAGGAATATCCGCTCAAGGCGAAGCTTTGCGAACTGCTTTCCTATTCGAAAGACCTGTTTGTGACGGTTATGAAAACGGCGATCCCTGTCATCATCACCGAAGGCTTGTGGGCGGTATCCGTGTCTTGCATCTTCGCGGCATACGGAAAAATCAGTGCATCAGCCTTTGCGGTATCGCAGGTCGCGGTCACGGTCACGGACTTTTTCCAGACTGTGTATTTCGGGCTCGGCAATGCCTCGGCAGTTCTGCTGGGTGAGGTGTTGGGACAGGGGAAGAAAAAGCTGACCTACCAATACAGCCGCAACATTCTCAAGGTGACCTGGGTGCTGAATGTGATCATGACGGCGGTCATCCTCTTCATGCGGACACCGATTGCAAACATTTATAATTTTACGCCTGAGACGACGGGGATGTTGATGAAGGCTTTGCTCGTTTATGCGTTTGCAATGACACCGAAGATGCTGTCATATATGATGATCTGCGCAATCTTCCGCCCCGGTGGTGATACGATGTTTTGCATGTATGTAGATGTAGCGTGCAACATCGGACTGCAGGTACCGCTTGCGTATAGCAGTGTCCTGCTGTTTGATCTGCCGCTGCACTGGGCAATGGCGGCAGTCGCGTCGGCAGACGTTCTGAAAATTTTTATCTGTTATTACCGGTATTTCACTAAAAGGTGGATGAATGTTTTTACCGGACGAGAGGAAGATGAGGAAGAAACATGGCAGTAAAGGCGCAAAAGAAACCCATCGTCTATTTAGACAACAGTGCGACCACGCGGCAGTATGATTCCGTAACGGAGAGCATGGCGGAGAATATGAAGCAGGTTTTCGGCAATCCGTCCTCCTTGCACGCACTGGGTCTTGCAGCCGAAAAAGAAGTGCGTGCGGCGCGAAAAGGGATCGCGGGCGCTTTGGGAGCCGCGGAGGAAGAATTGTATTTCACTTCCTGCGGAACGGAGTCTGACAATACGGTGCTGATGGGAGCGGCGCAGGCAAAAAAACGTAGCGGTAAAAAAATTATTGTTTCCGCGGTCGAGCATCCGGCGATTCTGGAACCGGCTCGCAAACTGGAAAGCATGGGATATGAGGTGGCATATATCGGCGTTGACCGGCTTTGCCATTTGGATCTGAAGCAGCTGGAAGCAGAGCTGACGGAGGATACGATCCTAATCTCGGTCATGGGTGTCAATAATGAATCCGGGACAATTTTGCCGATCCCGGAGATTGCAAAGTTGCGCGACGCGTTCAATCAGGCGCACGGAACGGACATTTGGCTGCATAGCGACTGTGTGCAGGCCTTTGGCAAGATCCCGGTCGATCTTACCAAAAACTTCCGCGGTGTGGATTTTGTGTCACTGAGCGCGCATAAGATCCACGGACCGAAGGGCATGGGAGCGCTGTATGTAAAAAAAGGCCGGAATCTTCCTGCGCTCCTGCTCGGAGGCGGACAGGAACGGCATCTGCGTTCCGGTACGGAGAATACGCCGGGGATCGTTGGCTTTGGCAAGGCGACGGAGCTGGCCACAGACAATTTTGTGCCGCGAACGGAGTGTATGCGTGCCTGCCGGGAATTTTTGCTGCAGGCTTGCAAGGACGAGATCCCGGATATCCGCCTGAACAGTCCGGAAGACGAAACGGCGTGCCCATCGGTTCTGAATATCTCTTTCCTCGGCACCCGCGGGGAAGTGCTGCTGCACACGCTGGAACAGGATGGGATCTATGTTTCCACCGGTTCCGCCTGCTCCTCCAACCACGCTTCTTCGAAGGGCTCACATGTGCTGAACGCGATGGGGCTTTCACCGAAGGAGATCGAGGGAGCTATCCGCTTCAGTTTCAGTGAGTTTAATACGCTCGAGGAAATGGAATACACGGCTGAGAAGCTCAAGGCGGCGGTGCAGAGGTTCCGGCGGCTGGGAAGCTTTCGCTGATCGCGC
>DJPG01000096.1:7859-8265 GCA_002439735.1 Firmicutes bacterium UBA6418
CTGATCGCGTCGCACGCAATCCGTGAAAATATTTTCTGCACTGGTCCTCGTCGCGGGTGCTTTCTGCAGCTTCACTCGTCCTTGTTTGGAAGTTTGGCAAACATGCGTGCCAAACTTCAGCAAACAAGCTGACTCGCTCAGCTGCGAAATCATAGCCGCTCCTGCGGAATCGTTGGAAAACATTTTCACGGTTTGCGTGGAATGGAAGCAGGAAGAACAAGCGAATGGAAACGTATCAAATCGCAAATTTACGATAAATAGGAGAATCACCATGAATGAACAAAACATTCTCATCGTGCGCTGCGGTGAGGTTGCCTTAAAAGGCATGAACAAGCCATATTTTGAAAGAATGCTGGTGGACCGCATCCGTAACAATCTGAAAGCGTTCCGCGGTGTGGATGTCAGG
>DJPG01000095.1:0-1478 GCA_002439735.1 Firmicutes bacterium UBA6418
AGCAGCCAATGCTTACAAACAAAGACGCAGATCAACCGGATGCGTTTTACTACGATCGTGGCCTTGCGCATCATAAAAACTGCCATCGCGCCGCTTACCGGTGAAGATCGCACGAATGTACTGATCTTGGACGATTCCCTGTTTGAACGCAGCCGCTCAAAGAAAGTGGAACTTCTTGCGAAGACCTACGATCATGCAAAGCATAGCTTTTGTTTCAGCTTTCGGATTCATAAACAGGTCATCCGCTGCGCATTGCCGTTCATTCATAATGAATAGATTCTCAAATTGGGTAAACAGTGTCTCGCCAATTTAAAATGAAATAAGCGTATACTCGTTCTTTCCCTTATTTCAAGTTTGGTGGATTTTTTGAAATAAGTTAAATGAAGTAAGGAACCTTACAAGCATTTTTTATTGTCTGAACCATTACGCCAAATGGTCCTCATGAATCAGCAGAATTCCGGTATTTTCCTTTGCGATATCATGCATCCGCTTTGTAAATCCGCTTTTGCTGAATACACCAAAGATAAACTCATACCCCGGAAAAGCCTTATGAACTTCTTTGGCACGATCGACTTTTTCTTTTAAAGCAAAGTATACCGGCGCATCTACCGGTTTTACATGGTACTTACACTCTCCTGCAAATATCTTCTTATTTTGATGGTCTACGGACATGACATCAATTTCCGTGTCTCCATCAAAATCATGCAGCCAATAGGAACCGATGCGGGACAGTACAAAGGGAATCGACCCGTTTTTGCACAACTTGGAAAAAATAGTCTTGCAAATGTCTTCATAAGCAAATGCAACGAATTTTTCCCGGAAATCTTTATTCATTTCATCCAGCACAATCTGCATATTGTCCAATTCCAGTTCGCCTTTGTAAGGATAAACATAACGAAACCAGAAACGGATAAAATTATCTGCAACAAAATACAGTCCCTTGCGCGATTTTTCCGGTTGTTTTTCCGTGATTGGTGTTCTTTTCTCCACAAAGCCCAAGTCTGAAAGTGTAGACAAATAGGGAGTCAACGCAGATGTTTCCTGTCCGAGCACACCGGCAATCTTTCCAAGTTTATGGCTGCCGTCCGCAATCGCTTTCATAATTGAAAAATAGTTCACCGCCGTCGCTGACTCGCTTTTCAAAAGGAAATTAGGTTCCTCATATAAGAATCCGTTTTTTGATAAAACGGTATCCTTGAGCTGTTCTTCCAAAGGTCGTCCGTCTTCAAAAAACTCCAAATATTTCGGAACTCCGCCTGTTACGGCATATTGTTCTACTGCCTGAGCAAAAGGCATATTCTGAACAGCGTATACATCTGTAAACGGTAGTGGTGCCAATCGCATCTGCGCTGTTCTGCGGCCATACAGAGGGCTGTCATAGGACAGGGCATATTTTTGCATCATACCGATCAATGAGCCGGACAGAATCAGCATCACATTGCTGTCTTTCAAAATCTCGTCCCAGGCATTTTGTAAAA